>CACJYB010000056.1 GCA_902597515.1 uncultured Pelagibacteraceae bacterium | reverse complement strand
ATCTTTTTTTTAAAAATTCCATAAATACTTAAAACTCCTGAAAATTGCACTAAATTATTAAATTGTTCAGCTTCAAAAATAAAACCAATAGCAATAATTACCTCTCCAGCCCCAACTAATAAATGATGAAAATTATATATAGTATTTGGTAGCGACCCTTCTTTTAATATATTTTTTGCTACATCAATATGATAAGCAAGTGCATCTCCATGTGTGATTGGTGCAAAAGATAATAGAAAGTATCCAACTAGAGTTATTAAAATTAAACTCGAATAAATATCTTTTTCAAAATTTAAATTTAAATCTTTATATTTAAATTTAAATATTTGAATAATACCAGAAATATAAATTCCTATACCAACAAAATTTATAAGAATCTTTGAAAATGGTAATATTAGCACTGAAATAAATAAAAAGGCTGAAATAAAATTTACACTTATTAAAATGTTTTGATATTTAATATCAGAAACTGAATATAAAAGTTTATCTATAGATAAATAATAAATAATCTTTTCACCTAAATAATAAAGACCAAAAAAAAGAATTACAGAATTAATTAAACTTAATATTGGATATAGAGATATTAACTCAGAAAGATAACTCATTTTTATCTTTCAATTACATAATTTTCTAATATTAAAATATCCATATTAGTTCTTAAAAAACATTCAATAGCTTCCTCTGGTTTACAAACTATTGGCTCATTTTCATTAAAAGATGTGTTTAAAATTAATGGTATACCTGTTATTTTAAAGAATTCATCAATTACTGAATAAAACCTATTACTTATATCTTTATTTACTGTCTGGAGCCTGCCAGTACCATCAATATGAACTACAGCAGGTATTAAATCTCTTTTTTCTTTCTTAACCTTATATACTTTTGACATAAATGGCACTTTATCATTTATTTTAAACCATTTTTCAGTATGTTCTTCTAATATTGAGGGAGCGAAAGGACGAAAGCTTTCTCTTCTTTTAATTTTTAAATTTAGCAATTCTCTTATGTTTGGATTTCTTGGATCAGCAATTATTGATCTAGATCCTAGTGCTCTTGAACCAAATTCCATACTTCCTGAGAAAAATCCAACAATCTTTTCTTTAGAAATTTCAAATGCTATTTTTTTAAATAAGTCTTGATCCACATATTTTTTAATAGAAAATCTGTTTTCTTTTAATTTTTCATTTTTATAAATAATTTTGTTTATTTCTTCGTTATTATATTTATTTCCTAAGTAGGGGGTATTAATTGATCTAACATCAATCTCTATTTGTTTTTCAAGTAATTGTAATAATGCCGACCCAATTGATCCACCAGAATCACCTGGTGAATGATTTATATAAATATTTTTATAATTTGTATTAGAAATTATTTTTCCATTTGCCACTGAGTTCATTGCACAACCACCTGATAAACATAAATTATCTGATTTGTTTTGCCTATAAGAATAATCTAAAATTTTAAATAATATTTCTTCATATAATTTTTGTGCCGAGGCAGCTATGTCTTTATGTTCGTCAGTTATAATCTGATTACTTTGTCTTTCCTCACCTAAAAGCTTAATTAAATTATTATTATAAACATTGCTGACTTTTGGTTCACCCTCTAACCAACTCATTTCTAACCCCTCACTATGATGTAAAAATAAATCAAGATTTAGTTCAAATAAATTTTTTTCATCGAATTTTAAAATATCCCTCATTTTATCTAAATATCTTGGACTACCATATGAAGCTAGTCCCATAACTTTGTACTCATCTCCATAATTTTTAAACCCTAGAAGTTGAGTAATAGCTGTATAAAATATTCCTAATGAATGAGGAAATTTTACTTCTTTAAAAGTGTGAAATTTATTTTCTGCATAGCTACCTACTGTTGTGCTCAAAAAATCACCGAAACCATCTAAGGTTACAAAATTTGTTTCCTTATAATTAGATGCTAATACGCTGCTAGCTGCATGAGATAAATGATGGTCAAAATTTATAATTTTGTTTTTTAATTTGTTAGCACCTATATTAAATTCATTAGCAATTTTTTTTTCTAAAGATGTAATGTTTTTAAAATTTTTTACTCTATCTGAGAAAT
>CACJYB010000055.1 GCA_902597515.1 uncultured Pelagibacteraceae bacterium | reverse complement strand
TTAACGAATGGTTTGGTGAATTTTATGACATGATTCAAAAAGCTCTTGGAGCTCCGAACTCAATAACTATAGAAGAATACTGGGCAAGTTTATTGTCCTTCATAACTTTGGCAGCTATGTATGTTGGTGTAGCTGTCATAGTAAGTTTTTTTACATCCCATTATTTATTTAGATGGAGAACAGCAATGGTTGAGTGGTATCATAGTGTTTATGATAAAGCTCGAAAAATTGAAGGAGCTGCACAAAGAGTTCAGGAAGATACTATTAAATTTTCTAGGATCATGGAATCTCTTGGTACAAGCTTAATAGAAGCATTAATGATACTTGTTGAGTTTATGCCTATCTTATTTGGATTAAGCGTGGGTATACCGATCTTTTTTTTTGGTGATTGGGATTATGGATTAATTGTAGGTGCTTTAATTTGGTCAGTTGGAGGAACAATTTTTTTAATTTTACTTGGTTTAATTTTAAGATTAGTTGGAGTCGAATATGATCTTCAAAAAAAAGAAGCGGCATATAGAAAAATACTTGTAATTGCAGAAGACGATGGAACAGTAAGACCAAAAACTATTGAAGAATTATTTGATGGTGTAAGAAGTATTCATTTTTTAAGTTATATTAGATACTTGTATTTTAATATTGGAAGAATAGCTTATCTACAGGCTAACGTTCTTTCGGCATATGTTTTTTTAGCACCTGCTATAGTAGCTGGTGCAGTAACTCTTGGAGTAATGCAACAAATAATAAGAGCCTTTGGAAGGGTTGAGGGTTCAATGCAATACATATTAAAAGCATGGCCAACAATCATAGAGCTTGCAAGTGTTTATAAACGTTTGAGAGAATTTGAGTCAAAAATAGATCGTGAAGATTTAATAGATGAAAAAACATAATGACTATCGATAAAAAATTCGTAGATCACTTTGTTAATATAACTTCAAATGCTGCTTTAGCAGCTTCTTATCTAGTTGGAAAAAAGGATAAAATTGCAGCTGATAAAGCTGCTGTAGACTCTATGAGATCTCAATTAAACAATCTAGATATTCGGGGTCACATTGTTATAGGTGAGGGTGAATTAGATGAGGCCCCAATGTTATATATAGGAGAAACACTTGGTACAAATAATGGTCCTGAATTTGATATAGCAGTTGATCCTTTGGAGGGAACTAATTTTGCTGCTTATAATCTTCCTGGTGCGTTATCGGTTATTGCTATAACTGAAAAAAATAACTTATTTAATGCTCCAGAAACATACATGGAAAAAATCTCAGCAAACGTAAAAGAAAAAAAAGTTATTGATTTAGACTATTCAGTAAAAAAAAATATTTATAATCTTAGTGAATATCTTAATAAAAAACCAGAATATTTAACAGCGTGTATTTTAGACAGACCAAGACATACAGAAATTATTAAAGAACTTAAAAAACTTAATGTTAATATAAAATTAATAACTGATGGAGATGTTTCTGGAGCATTACTGGTAACTGAAAATAAATATAAAGTTGATATTTTTTTAGGTATTGGTGGAGGACCAGAAGGTGTTTTGGCTGCGGCAGCTTTGGACACATTTGAATGTGGTTTCCAAGGTAGATTTTTATTTGAAACAGAAAATGAGAAGGATAGAGCAAAAAAAATGGGCATAGTTGACCTTTCAAAAAAATACGAACTTAATGAAATTGTTACTGGCGACTCTATTTTTTGTGCTACTGGTGTAACATCAGGTGATTTGGTTTCTGGAATAAAAATTGAAGGTTCTGAATTTATTTCAGAAACTCTTGTTACTCACAAATATTCAGATACAAAAAAAGTAATAAAATTAAAACAAAAAATTTGATGATTAGCTTGATTAATCACTTATTTTACAATAAAAAACAGCTTCTTGGTCCCTTCGTCTATCGGTTAGGACACGTGGTTTTCATCCTCGAAAGAGGGGTTCGATTCCCCTAGGGACCGCCATTTATGGCTTACGTTTATTTGTTAATTTCAGAAAAATCAAAAAAAATTGTTTCATATGTTGGTTGGACATTAGATTTAAAAAAAAGGTTAAAAATGCATAATAATAATCTTGGAGCAAAATTTACAAAAGGTAGGAAATGGAAATTAATATATTATGAGTACTATTTATCAAAAAAAGAAGCTAGA
>CACJYB010000054.1 GCA_902597515.1 uncultured Pelagibacteraceae bacterium | reverse complement strand
GTCTCACCAGTTATACTCTCTATGCTGAAGTCATAAATTTTTTTTTCATAGTTCGCACTAGCTGAAGTTTTAAAAAAAAACATAATTATAGATAACAGAAATATTACTTTTCTCATTTACTGGGTTTATTGGGAGTAAGTAATATCAAAAAATAACCAAATAAAGTGGATAACAATGACCCAGTTAATACACCTATTTTTACACCATCCATATATTGCATGTTTTCAACAAAAGCTAAATTTCCAACAAATAAACTCATTGTGAAACCAATTCCTGTAAGAACCCCTACACCATAAAAATTATACCAACTTGTATCGTTTGGCATTTGAGCTACTTTCAATTTTATAGATACATAAGAGAACACAAAAACACCAAGTTGTTTACCAAGGAATAGTCCTAGTACTATACCAAGGGGAACTTTATCAAGTAACGAAGCAAAAGATAAACCTTCTAAAGATACACCGGCATTTGCGAATGCAAATAAAGGCATTATTCCAAAAGCAACGTATGGACTAATTGCATGTTCAATTTTTATTAATAAAGAAAAATCTTTTTCTTTTTTTCTATGAGGAATAGTCATAGCCAATAAAACACCAGCAATAGTAGCGTGTATTCCTGAGTTATGCGTAAAATCCCAAAGGAATAGTCCTACTACCAAATAAGGTAGAAACTTTTTAATATTAAATTTGTTAATTAATAACAAAATAATAAAAGCCAATAACATTAAAGTTAAATACTTAATGCTCAAATCTCCAGAGTAGAATAGGGCGATGATTACTATTGCTCCTAAATCATCAATTATAGCTAATGCTGTTAAAAATACTTTTAATGACAAGGGAACCCTCTTACCCAACAAAGATAAAACACCTAAAGAAAAAGCAATATCAGTCGCAGATGGAATTGCCCATCCATTTAAAGTTTCACTATCACCTAAATTTATAAAAACATAAAACAATGCAGGTACCAACATTCCTCCCACAGCAGCAATTATAGGCAATAAAGCTTGTTTAATATTGGAAAGCTCACCTTGTAAAAATTCTCTTTTAATTTCTAAAGTAACGAAGAAAAAGAAAATCGCCATTAGGGCATCATTAATCCAATGCAATACTGATAACTTCAACCCAAAATTATTAATTCCTATGAATAAATATTTATTTAAAGTAGCAAAATATAAATTTGCTAGACCAGAATTGCTTATAAATAATGCAATTATTGCAGCAAACAACAATACAAGTCCACTTGCAGCTTCTAATTTAAAAAACCATCTAAAAGGCTTAGATATATAATTAATCATAAAAAATTAAATTAGGTCTATAATAAATAGTTTTATATCTTGCAATGTTTCAAAAAGGTTAAATAAAACAATTTCTAATCCAGGAAACACATTAATTAGTGGGGTTTTTAGAGTATCTAGCAAGATAATTAAAGCTACAAAAGATATAATAAATACTATTAAATATGAAAAAAACTTACTACCTTTATTTTCTGTTTTTTTAAGTGTAGTTGTATTTTTTTGTTTTTCTGAATTTTTCTCTTTTTTTTTATTATTTATTTCAGTTTTAATTATTTCTTCTGGTTGTTGTTTCTCTTCTATATTATCCTTTTTATTTTCAGCTTTTGTTTCAATGTCTTCACTGATAATTTCCTGTTTCAGCTTTAGTGCTTCATTATCTTTTTCTTGGATATTATAAAACCAAATATGATTACATGATCCACATTGCAAATCTCTACCTTCATCTGGTATTAAAGAATTATCAATTTTGAATTGCTTGTTACAATTTGGACAAGTAATTATCATGCTTCGATATATACCAGATTTTAATCAAAATTCTTTTAATTTTGCTTCTTTATCCATTGAATTTATCAATAACTGCTGTATTAGTAATCGCATCGGAGTGTAGCGCAGCCTGGTAGCGCATCTGGTTTGGGACCAGAGGGTCGCAGGTTCGAATCCTGCCACTCCGACCATTTATGGTATTTTTTAAAAAACTATTTAATTTTTATATACTATTTTTTTTTCTATTAATTTTTAATGAGATTACTTTATCTTATTTAGATAAAACACCGCCATTAAGCGACATTGCTGTTACGTCTATTAGAAGAATTCAATTTTTAGTAATTATAATTTTTATATATACGAAATTTATTTATTTTAATCAAAATCTGAAATTTATACATCTTAAAATTTTTAAGTATTTAAAAAAATTATCTTATTTATTAGTTCTATTTATCATTTTTGACATATCACTTAAATTTCTTGGATTTGGTCTGAATAAACACTGGTTTGATGAGGACGAAATTCGATTTAATTCTCCTTATGACATGTTTAGTAACAAACCA
>CACJYB010000053.1 GCA_902597515.1 uncultured Pelagibacteraceae bacterium | reverse complement strand
GATTTTATTGAAGATCTAAAAATTTCAGTAACTTGCTCTTCATTGGTTGGTCCATATAACATTTCTCTATTTTGACGGTCGGTTATTCTTAACATTTCTTCACCATAATCGTCATAACGACCACTTTCTTTCCAAATTTCGCTGGATTGAATTGTTGGCATTAATATTTCTTGAGCTCCAATTTTGTTTTGCTCTTGTCTGACAATGTCTTCTATTTTTTTCATTACCTTAAAACCTAAGGGTAACCATGAATAAATTCCTGCAGAGGCTTGCTTAATCATGCCTACTCTCAACATCAATTGATGAGATTTAATTTTTGCTTCTGAAGGATTGTTTTTTAATATTGGTATAAATGAATTTGATAAAAGCATCTTAATTAATCATATTTCTTAAATTTAAATATTCAAATTTAATTAATAAGTAAATTATTATGAAAATGACAGTAGTAATTCCAGTGCAATAAAGGAATTTTTTCAACATTTTTGGATTTTCAGGTGATCCAGGATCCTCACCGTCAATTTTTATAGTCTTTGTTCGATTCACATCAATAGGTAAAATAGCAAAAAAAACTATCCACCATATAATTATATAAATAATAGCTAGGCCCGTTGCGCTCATTAAATTCTTACTAAATTGATATTGGTAAAGGGTTTTTTCCCTGTTCTCTCTTTAGAAAATTTTCTACAGGCAATTTTTAATGCATCAATTAGATTGTGTTCTTGTTGTTTGCTTCCAATTTTAAAAGTTCTAGAGGTTTTCTCTATTTCCTCTTCTAATCCATAAACAAAATCATCTCGATCATCTACAGGTAAACCACGAAATGAAAGAATAGGGTTATTGTGTATATTACCTTTAGGTGTAATCATAATTGTTACCTCTAGATATCCATTTGCACTTAAATTTTTTCTATCTTTTATCGATTGTGAATCTGGATCAACACTTACACTGCCATCTAAATAAAGTCTGCCGCTTGGCGCCTTGTCATATACTTCAGGTTTTTCACCAGGATATAACTTAACTATATCACCATTTTCTACTTGAACTGGATGTGGCACTTGCATTTCTTTTGCAAAATTAATGTGTTCTATCATGTGCCTATGTTCACCATGTACAGGTATTACACATCTAGGTTTTACCCATTGATACATCTCTTTAAGGTCTTCTCTATTTGGATGTCCAGAAACATGAACAAACTCGGTTTCTTCAGATATAACTTCTATTCCATCCTTAACAAGTTGGTTATGAAGTTTATAAAGTTTTTTTTCATTACCAGGTATGATTTTTGAAGAAAAAATGACAGCATCACCTTTTTCAATAAATACATCTGGATGAACATAGCTAGAAATTCTCATCATTGCACCCATTGGTTCTCCCTGGCTTCCAGTACATAAATACACAATTTTTTCTCTTGAAAAATTTTTAGTTTCTCTTGGATCAATTGGCTCAATTGTATTTTTTAAATATCCACATTGACGTGCAGCTTTATAAATACGATGCATTGATCTACCAACTAAAGAGATTTGTCTTCCTGTTTGTTCCGCGCAATAAAAAGCTGTCTCCATTCTAGCTACATTTGAAGCAAATGACGTTATGATAATTCTTTTTTTTAATCGAGACATAACGTTTAACATATTTTTTCTTACATCTAATTCTGAACCTGATCTACCAGCGCTAAAAACATTTGTTGAGTCGCAAATCATTGCTAGCACACCTTCTTCACCAATTTCCTTTAATCTTTTTTCGTTTATATTATCTCCAATTAAAGGATTTGGATCTACCTTCCAATCGCCAGTATGCAAAATAACTCCAGCAGGAGTTTTTATTCTTAGTCCGTTTGGTTCTAATATGGAATGCGTTAAAGTAATATATTCAATTTCAAATGGATCCAATGAAACCTTTCCATTTAATTCAACAATCTGTAAATCATTGGTTATATCAATTTGCTTTTCTCTAAATTTTTCTCTGATTAATACAGCTGTGAAAGGAGTTGCAAAAATTTTACATTGTAATTTTGGCCATAAATGAGCTATTGCACCAATGTGATCCTCGTGAGCATGCGTTAAAACTATTCCTAGTAAATTATCTTTTCTTTCTTCTATAAATCCAGGATCTGGATAAATTAAATCAACACCAGGAATAGTATCATCTGCAAATGTTACCCCAATGTCGACCATAATCCATTTATGATCACTAGGTTGTCCATAACCAAACAAATTCATGTTCATTCCTATTTCGCCTGATCCACCTAAGGGACAAAATAATAGTTCATCTTTCATATTAATTAATTAACTTTGAAATTTTTATTAGGCCTTTAATTGTAATATCTTGGTTATGACTTGCTTTCGTTTTTATTGAGTTTTTAAATAAATTTGAAAATCCACCAGTAATAATTACTTTAAAAGATTTTC
>CACJYB010000052.1 GCA_902597515.1 uncultured Pelagibacteraceae bacterium | reverse complement strand
AAATCTGCTTGTAAAAGAAGAAAAAGATAAAAAGTCAAAGTAGATTTATTATTTTTAGATATTCATTTTTTTCTATATCCATTACTTTTTTTGATGTTTCAAAATCAAAACCATTTCTTGCAAGTAAAGATATATCTTTTTTATAAAATAAAGTTCTATTATCTTCTGCTCTAGCTGGACCAATTCTTTTCTTTTTACATAATTTTATTGCAGAAAAAAAATCTTGATCCGAATTATCCTCTTTTATTTTATCGACCGTATCTTTTATAAATGTTTCGTTAATTCCTTTTCCAATAAGATAATTTCTAATCTTATTAATTGAGTTTCCTCTTTGAATCATGCTTTTAGCTTTACTTTCAGAATAAAATTGATCATTTATAAATTTGTTTTTTTCTAAGTCTGACAAAACAATATCAATCAATTTATTTACATCTTTTTTTCTTACATCAGACGCTGATAGTTTCATGTATTTTTTTAATAAATAAGTTTTGAGTTGTTGTTTTGAAGGAGCATACTTTTCAACATAAGCAAAGGCAAAATTACGCATCTCATCAACAGTTACTTGAAGCGTTTTTTTTCTATTTCTTATAGGAATCATTGTTAGATTTAATATAATATATCTAAATGATTGAACAAATTTATACTTATTTCACAATTGAGACACTTTACATGTGGATCAACCTCGGTGTTCTACCCTTTTGGTTTATCTTGATAGTGTTTCCTCTATCACATTTAAGTAGAATTTTTGTAACATCAATTTTTCCCTTTTTTATATTAAGTGGTGTTTATATCTTCATTTTATATAAATCTTATTTAATTGGTTACGATTTTGATGGAAATTTCTCTCTTTACTTAGGTCTAAACGAATTATCTAGATTATTTGAAGATCATTTGTATATAATGATATTTTGGACTCACTTTATAGCAATAAACTTATTTATTGGTGGTTGGATTGTTAAAGATTCTCAAAAGTTTTCTATAAACAAAGTTTTGATGGCTGTGCCATTAATTGTGACTTATTTAATTGGTCCTATAGGTTTATTTTTTTATTGGATAATTAGAATTTTTTACGCAAAAAGAATTAGTTTATATGAGTAATCATATAGATTTTTATTTCGACATAATTAGCCCATATGCATATATTGCACACAAAAAAATTCTTAAACATAAAAAAATCATATTTAATTACAAACCAGTCTATTTAGGTGGTCTTCATAAGTTAGCTGGAATTGATTCTCCTGCATTTAATAAATATAAATTAAAAAATAATATAAACGATTGCAATTTGGTATCTGAAAAAAATAATATTGAATTCAAATGGAATTCAAATTTTCCAATAAATTCTTTAAATATAATGAGAGGATATATTAGTGTTAGTAAGGATAAGCAAAACGATTACTTAAATTGTTTTTTTGATGCTTATTGGAAAGATAATCATGACTTATCAAATGTTGAGAATATGTCTAAATTAATAAAGGATTTAAATATTGATAGTGAAGAATTTTTTAAATCTATAAAAGAACAATCAGTTAAAGATAAATTGATTAAATTAACTACTGATGCTTTTCAAAAAGAAGTTTTTGGAACTCCAACCTTTATTGTAAATAAAAAAATTTTTTGGGGACAAGACAGACTTGAGTACGCTATTGAAGAATTAAAAAATTAAACTATTTTAAATTTACTACTAGCAATTGAAGCAAAACCACCTTCGATATGGGAAGTTTTTTGATACCCCATATCTTTCAATGATTTGACAGCCAAAGCAGATCTTACCCCTCCCGCACAGAATAAAACAAATTCTTTATCTTGGTCTAGTTGTCCATTTTGAAATACAGGGCTATTTGGATCTAAATAAACTTCAAGCATACCTCTTGGTATATGATTTGCACCTTGAACTTTTCCACTATTTTCTAATTCATTAATTTCTCTTACATCAATCAAATTACAATTATTGTTTTCAAATAATTTATAAGCTTCATCTGCTGAAATTGTTTTAATTTCCTGCATTGCATCATTTACTAAAGTTTGAATTGATTTAATTGTCATAATTAACTATTTCTAGTTAACATGTTTTCAAGAAAATTAAAACCTATCTTTGTTGATAATAAATATTTAGTAAGATTAGGACCTCAAAGAGATGGCGGATATGTAATTGATAAAAGAATAATAAACAAGATTGATTATATTATTACCTGTGGATTAAGTGATGATTGGGATTTTGAAAAAGATTTTTTAAGATTAAATAAAAAAACAAAAGTTTTAGCTTTTGATCATACTGTAAATTTATCTTTTTGGAAAAAAAGATTAACTAAAGATTTAATTCATTTTTTTTTACTGAAAAAATTAAGTATTTGGAAAATTATTAATATTTTTAAATATTTTGATTATCTGAGCTTTTTTGGCGAAAAAAATCAACATATGGAGTT
>CACJYB010000051.1 GCA_902597515.1 uncultured Pelagibacteraceae bacterium | reverse complement strand
ATTAAAATAATACAAATTTATTAACAATTTACTCATGAGTAATACATATCAAATATATTTAATTTCTGATTCAACGGGTGAAACATTGGACAGAATATTCTTAGCTCTTAAGGCTCAATTTTTAAATATTGAATATAAAGTTCACTCTTATTCTTTTACAAGAACGGAAAATCAAATTTTAAAAATTTTAGAAGACGCAGAAAAAAACACTAATGCGATAATTTTATATACTATTGTAGATAACAACCTAGCTAAATATTTAGCAAATGTTAGCGAGGATAAAAGGATTCCGTGTTTTGGTGTTCTTGGAAATTTAATTTTAAATTTTTCAAAAATACTAAATCAAAAAGCAAGCCATGAACCAAGTGGTCAACACATATTGAATGAAGAATATTATGAAAGAATAGAAGCAATTCAATTTACGATGAATCATGATGATGGAAATTTGATAAATGAAGTAGATAAATCTGATATTATTCTTGTAGGTGTTAGCAGAACCAGCAAAACACCTACATCTATTTATTTAGCCAACAAAGGATTTAAAACCTCAAATATTCCTTTAGTAAATGAAAATTCACTACCAGAAGCTCTTAAAAAAAATCCTAAAATTGCATGCGTAGTAGGATTAAGTACTGAGCCAGAAAGATTGGCAGACTTAAGAAAAAACAGGATGAGCTCTTTAAAGGAAACTGAAAATATAAAATACACAGATTTGGAAAATATAAAGAAAGAAGTTTTGGAAGCTAAAAGAACATTTCAGAAATATAAATGGCCGCTTATTGACGTAACAAGAAAATCTGTTGAAGAAACAGCGGCTTCTATAATTAAAATTCACGAAATATATTTAAATAATGCCAAATAGACTTATCCTTGCATCTAAAAGTAAAATTAGAAAAGAAATTTTAGATAAAAATAATATTGAAAGTGTTGTTGAACCATCAAATGTTGATGAGGATGTTGTTAAAGTGAGTTTATTAAAAGAACAAGTAAGTCCAGAAATAATTTCGAAAAATTTAGCTGAATTAAAAGCTAACAAGGTAAGTATGAAAAAAATTGATGAAATAGTTCTGGGGGCGGACAGTGTAATAGATTTGGATGGTGAATTAATATCTAAGCCAGAAAATAGAGAAGAAGCTATGAATATATTAAGGAAACTTAACGGTAAATCGCATTTTCTAATTAGTTCTGTCTGTGTATCAAAAAATGGATCAATGATCTGGAATTATACCGATAAAGCAAAACTCACAATGAAAAATTTTTCTGATGATGAATTAAAAAATTATCTGTCTAAAATACCTGACGAAACCCTTTACGCATACAATGTTTATCAAATAGAGGGCGAGGGTAGAAAGCTATTTGCAAATATAGACGGCGACGAAGATACAATTATGGGACTGCCCGTCAAAAAAATTAAGGAATACATGGGTTATTCATTATGAGAAAATATTTTGTAATCGGAAATCCCATTGATCATACTTTATCTCCCATACTTCACAATCGATGGCTTAAAGAAAATAATATTAATGCTACATACGATAAGAAAAAAATAGATAAGGAGGATCTACAATCAATAATTTCAGAAATTAAACAAAAAAAAATACATGGTATTAACGTTACAGTTCCATTCAAAAAAACGGTAATTCCTTATTTGGATAAATTAAGCCCAGAGGCAGAGCGAACACAGTCAGTGAATACAATAATCTTAAGTAATAACACTTTAGTAGGACACAATACAGACATATCTGGTTTTACTAAAGCAATTAATGACTTAAATTTTAATATTGAAGGTAAAAAAATTTTTGTATTAGGTGCGGGTGGAGTAGTGCCTTCTATAATCTTTGCATTAGACAGAATGAATGTTGGTGAAATAGCAATCTCAAACAGAACAAGACAAAAAGCTGATGATTTAAAAAATCAATTTAAAAATATAAAAATTATAAATTGGGGAAATTTGCCAGATTTTGATGTAATAATAAATGCTACAAGCCTTGGTTTAAATAATGAAACTATAAATTTAGATTTTTCAAATGTTGTAGGAAAAAAATTATTTTATGACGTAATTTACAATCCCGGCCTAACGAATTTTTTAAAAATAGGTAAAAAGCTTGGAAATAGATCAGAAAATGGAAAACTAATGTTTGTTTATCAAGCATTACAGGCATTTAAATTATGGCACGGAGTTGAACCTAAAATAAATATTGAGACACTAAAACTTCTAGAAAATGATTAGAATTGGAATTTTAGGAAACATCGGATCTGGTAAAACTTTTGTGGCAAATCATTTTGGATACCCCGTGTTCAATGCAGATGCTGAAGTTTCTAAACTATATAAAAATAATAAAAAAATTTTTAAAAAATTAAATAAAAAATTACCTAAATATATATCTTCTTTCCCAATAAAAAAAACTGAATTAACAAAAGCAATACTAGGCAACAAAACAAATTTAAAAAAAATAATTAGTATTGTTCATGAAGAGGTTGGAA
>CACJYB010000050.1 GCA_902597515.1 uncultured Pelagibacteraceae bacterium | reverse complement strand
ACCCAAAAGTCATCATCCAACCAAAATCAATAATAGGTTTTATTTCACTAAAAATTAAAGATAAGAATGCAAAAATTGTTGTTAGAACAGTATAAAGAATAGGCCAAAACATTTTTGAAGTTGTTAAGGAAATAATTTCAAAATTATTTTTTGATGGAAAATCTTTTTTAAGCTGGAGAAATCTAGTACTCATATGAATATTCATTGCCATTGTTAAAATTAACATCAATGCAATGAAATTTGATGAGATGACTGTTACTTTCCACCCTAACAATCCAAGTAATCCCATCATAATTATCACAGAAAAAAGACAACTACTTATAGGAACTATAATCCAAAGAAGATTTCTAAAAACAAACCATAAAGTAGCAATTATAAATAGCAAAACTCCCAAACCAAAAACTATTATATCGCTTTTGATAAAAGTCATCATATCATCAGCAATCATTGGTATTCCTCCTAGATAAATCTTTCCAATATCACCATAACTTTCAATAACTTGTCTAATTTCTAAAATATTCTGATGGTTTTGTTTTTTGATTTGATCTTTAATTAGCTCAACTTCTTCTTTTGATTTATTTTCTATATTTTCTAACTTTTGAGTCTGTTTAATGTTAACAATAATACCACTAGTTTTACCATCTTCACTAATGACAAAATTTCGAAAAACAGGACTATTTAAAATTTCCTTAAAACCTCTATCTTTATCAACATCTTCATCTTTTAATGTTTTAAAGCTTTCTAGTCTTTCTTGAAGAGGAGCATCTGAATTATTTAAAAGTGGAATGTCTAATAATGTAATCACACTATGGACCCAGCTGAGACTTTGAATTTTATATTTTAAACTTAATAAATTGTTAATTGAGGATTCAGTTACCATTCCCTCATTAGGTGTATAGGTAAGTATTAAAAATTCTTTAGATCCATATCTTTCAGAGACTTCTTTCAAGTAAGCTAAATCTGGATCACCCTCTATTAATAGGGTTTCTGATGAAGCATCTAGTTTAAAATTTTTCGAATAGTATCCAAAACTTAAAATAGCAATAATTAACAATACAAATATTGCTTTTGGATTTTTGAGGATAACGTTTTGATAAAAATGAGCTATCATTCAAGCTCTTTATATTTGAATTTAACTTAATTGAGTATCCTTAAATTTTGTAAATCTTTCTTCAAATTCAAGAGTTACATTACCAATAGGACCATGTCTTTGTTTTCCGATAATAATTTGCGCCAAATGAGCAACCTCATTCATTTTTGCTTGCCACTCAGCATGTTCAACCGTCGCTTCTCTTGGCTCTTTTCTCTGTAAATAATAGCCTTCTCTATAAACAAACATTACAACATCAGCATCTTGTTCTATCGATCCAGATTCTCTTAAATCTGCCAATTGTGGTTTATGATCATCCCTTTGTTCTACTTGTCGAGAAAGTTGCGAAAGAGCTACTACAGGAACAGAAAGTTCTTTAGCTATTGCTTTAAGTCCTTGAGTAATTTGTGAAATTTCTTGAACTCTTCCATCTTTATTAAATGTGGTTCCTCTCATTAATTGTATGTAATCAACCACAATCATATCAAGGCCAAAAAGTCTTTTAATACGTCTTGCTCTATTACTCAGAGCAGCAATACTTATCGCTGGGGTTTCATCAATATAAAGTGGGAGTTCAGAAATATTTTTTGATGTTTCTAAAAACTTATCAAATTGATCATCTGATATTCTTCCTCTTCTAATATCATTAGAGCTAATTCTAGCTTGTTCGGAAATAATTCTTGTAGATAATTGCTCTGAAGACATTTCAAGAGAAAAGAAAGCTATAGATGATTTCTTACCACTTTCTTGTAATTTTTGAGCTGCGTTAAAAGCTATATTTGTTGCAAGTGATGTTTTACCCATTGATGGTCGACCAGCAATAATAATTAAATCTGATTGATGTAAACCACCAAGCTTATCATCTAAATCCCTTAAACCAGTCGGAACACCAACGATTCCCTCTTCATTCTTATAAGCAGCTGAAGCCATTTCAATTGTTTGTTTCATTGCTTCATCAAATTTTACTAAAGAAGAATTGAAAGAACCCTTTTCAGCTAAATCAAATAATAATCTTTCAGAACTTTCGATTATAGATTGTCCGTTAGTATCAAGATCATTTAATTTTGCACTATCAATAGTTTGTTCAGAAATTTTTATTAATTCTCTTCTTACAAACATATCGTAAATTATTTTTGAGTATTCTATTGCTTGCCTAACTGATGTAGAAAATTTTGTAATTTTTACCAAATATTCTGGAACATTTAGATCATCTTTTTCATCTTCAAAATAATTTTTTAAAGTAATTGGGTTAGCCAACATTCCTTTGTAGATAAGACTTTCAACTGCCTCAAATATTTTTTGATGCATGGGATCATAAAAGTTAATACTGGAAATTATTGTATTTATTTCATCAAAAATATCATTGCTTACAAGTATAGATCCTATAACTGCTTGCTCTGCCTCAATGTTATTTGGCAACTCTTTAAATTGATCTTTGACTATACTTAAATTATTTTCCATGAAAAATAAATTTACATGAAAAACAATTAAATCAAATTATATATTTCTACTGGGGAAAAGAATGTATAATTATTGAATTGTATCAGCTGAAGAAACATTGATTGTAATTTCAGCATCAACTTCTGAGTGTAAAGAAATTTTAACTTTAAATTTTCCTAAAGCTTTTATTTC
>CACJYB010000049.1 GCA_902597515.1 uncultured Pelagibacteraceae bacterium | reverse complement strand
TTTCCATCTTTAAACAAACAAGCTGAAGCATCCCCATGATATAAATTGAGCCCAATAATGTACATTTAGCTTACTTGATTGTTATTTATTTTATTTAGAAACAAGTGTTTTGCTTTTAATATATGATATTTCAATTTTTTTGTAATAAATAATTTTATTAAAGATGAAATTGCTAAATATAAAAAATCTAATAGTAGAAAGAATACATTAAATTTCAAAAATTGATTATTTTTAAGCACGCGGTAATTCTCACAGAAAACTAAAAATCTACTCTTATCTGATATTCCGCCACTATCCACCTTTGATATTAAATTTTTAATTTTAATAAATTTTTTTCTACTAATAAAAATTTTTAAAAAAAGATCAAAATCTGAGGATAATTTATAATTAAGAGAAAACCCACTAGATCTAATTAATTCTGTTTTTACAACAGAAGATTGATGACAAAATGGTATTTTACTTACTCTATGAGAAAAATAATTTGATATAGTTTTATATTCAAAGCCATTGTTTTGAATGATCGTGTCGCTGAATATAACATCCACATCCTGTTTTAATACATCTGATAATTTTTCAGTTGTAAAGTTGTCATAAAAAACATCACCAGAATTTAAAAAAATACACCATTTTGCTGATGAAATATTGATACCTTTGTTCATGGCATCGTAAATTCCAGTATCTATTTCTATAATTTTTTTATCAATTATATTTTTGTATTTTTCAATTAACTCAATAGTACCATCGGAACTTTTACCATCTACTACTATTAATTCATAATTTTTGAGTGATTGATTTTTAATTGAGCTTATTGTCTTTTCAAACTTATCTTTGGTATTTAGTGATACAACAATTATTGATAACTGAATATTCTTATCCATTAAATAAAGTATCTTTTAAAATTTTATAATAATTTTCAGCAAATTTTTTCCTATAATATATTTTTTTTCTATTTATAGACTTTAACTTATAAAGTTTTTTATTTTTAGAAAATTTTAAGAGATATTGCGAAAGTTTTTTATGATCCTTTATATCAAAATAATTCGCAAATTTAGGCATCTGCTCTAAATGAGTGTCAATTTTTGACAGTAAAATTATTTTTTTTAATAATTTACCTTCCTCAACAGTAGTGCTCCATCCCTCAAATACAGATGGGTTTATAATTGCATTTGAATAATACATTATTGATATCACATCTTCATAAGTAATCTTATCCAGAAAAATAAAATAATTTGACAAATTATTTTTTTTTATTTTTGTCATCATAGATAAAATATGACTATGATTTCTATAGTCTCTTCTAGATCCAGAAAAAATAATTTTAAAATTTATCTTTTTATTTTTAATATGATTTACTGCATTTATAATTAATTTATGATTTTTGTGCACCCAAAATTGATTTGGACAAAAAAAATAATTTAATGGTAAATTGTATTTTTTCTTTATTACTGAAAATTTCTTAATTTTAGATGTTCTAATTAATGGGACAAAATTTAAAACATTTATTTTTTCTATATTCAAATATTTATATGATTTAATTAAATGATTTTTAGCAACTTTACTGCTTGTAATAACTTTTGTTCCATTTTTTAAATAATTTTCAAAAATTTTATCTCGATGTACAATTTCTTTTTCATTAAAATTTTTTTTCAAAATTTTATGCTGTAAATCTGGTATCCAACAAATAGACTTGATATTCTTAAAAGGTTTATCATGAGAAATAATATTAATTCCATATTTCATAAAAATTTTTTCTAAATAAATGTCATTTTTAAAAATTTTTTCTAAAACTTTTCTGAAAATATAATTTAAAGAAAATTTTTTTAAGCTGTTTGTATAAACAACTTTCTTTTCTGGCACTAAATCTTTTAAAATTTTTTTATTTTCAATTGAAGAAAAAATTTTAAAATTAAAATTTTTTTTTTGGATTAATTTTAAAGCAGTTATTAAATTTATAAAGTAGTTCAATCCACCTAACCAATCATTGATACTTGGAAAAATTATAGCTAAATTAATTTTCTTTTTAGACATATTTTTTCAAACCTTCATTAATTTTAACAAATTTTTTTAATCCAAGTTTTTTTGAACTATTATTTGAGTATGCTAAATATTTAGGATTGCTGTTTAATAATTCTTTATTAAATTTAATTTTATTTTTTAATTTCAATATATTTAATAGCTTATTCAATATAGCCTTAACCTTTATATTTTCACCTGACGAAAGGTTAAATATTTGGTTTTTTGTTGATAGTTTTTTATAAGAATAAATTATTAATTTAATAGCATCATCCACAAACATCCATGATCTTATTTCGTCACCAGTACCGTAAAAAGTAAAATCTTTTTTTTTAAATTTATTTATAGCATCCCATATGAGTTGTTTTTTTAATCCTGGTCCATAAATAGAAAAAAATCTCAATATTATAGATCTAATTTTTTCCTTTTTGCTAAATTTAATTATAGCTTTTTCAGCTAATAATTTGTTTTTACCATAATTTGAAATGGGTTTTAGTTTTTTTTTTTTTATTGAATTTCCATAAACCGCTGCACTTGATACGAAAATTAAATCAGGTTTGTTTGAAAAAAGATTAATGTATTTTAATGTCTCTCTAACACTTACTACATTTCTATGATAATCCTCTCTAGGATTTGAGTTTGATAAAGTGACAGTTCCACTGCCAGCGCAATAAAATATAATATCAAAATTATATTTGACCTTTTTTAGATTTTTCAAATTTATTTTTTTAGTATTTTTGTTTGTTTTACCAAATCTTAATACTTTGTTTGTCTTTTTTAACCTACCGTATAAATTTTTACCAATGAAACCATATCCCCCTATAATTAATATTTTTTTATTTTTAATCATTTTTTGATAATTTTTTTTGATTTAAAAAATCTTTTCTGTACTCAGAGGGAAGCTGTTGTGAAGAACAAAGCATATTATTTTTTGATTCTAATAAATATTTTTCATAATTTAAATCTTTGTAATTTAATCTTAATTGAAAATTAGCTGATAGTGCTTGTTTAGGTAAACACTTATCCTCATATCTATAATTAAT
>CACJYB010000048.1 GCA_902597515.1 uncultured Pelagibacteraceae bacterium | reverse complement strand
GTCTTTTGGCTCAACTTTACTTACATTGTAATCATCAATAAAAACATTACCTTCATTAATAGTCTCTAAACCAGCGATGATATTAAGTAATGTTGATTTTCCGCAACCAGAAGGTCCTAATAGAACCAAAAAATTACCTTCATCTATCTCTAAATTAATTTTTCTTAAAACCTCAGTAGATCCAAAGTTTTTTGATAATTCTTCAATTTTTAACGTTTTCATTTTTATCCTTTCACTGCTCCTGAAGTTAATCCTCTAATAAAATATTTACCTGCTAATACATAAACTATAAGTGTTGGAATGCCGGCTATAATAGCTGAAGCCATATCTACATTGTATTCTTTAACGCTTGTACTTGATAAAACCATATTATTTAAAGCAACTTGAATTGGTGCTGCTTCACCAAATGAGAAAGTTGATCCAAATAAAAAATCATTCCATATTTGTGTAAATTGCCAAATTACAGTCACAACAATAATCGGTGCAGATATTGGAAGTAAAATTTTGAAAAATATTTTAAAGAAACCTGCTCCATCAATTCTTGCAGCTTTTACTAATTCTGTTGGTACAGAAACATAATAGTTTCTAAAAAATAATGTAGTAAAAGGAATTCCGTAAACTGTATGTACTAATACTAAACCAACAACAGAATTTGATATTCCTAACACTCCAAGAGTTCTAGCCATCGGTAACAATATTGCTTGAAAAGGTATAAAACATCCAAATAATAAAAAAAGGAAAACCCACTGATCTCCTTTAAATCTCCATTTAGTTAAAACATATCCTGTCATCGCTCCAATAAATGTTGAAAAAAATACTGCTGGTACAACATCTTGATTGAATTCCAAAAATATGGTTTTAAAAAAGTATCACCAGCTCCATATCCTCGACCTCCCCAAGCTACAGCCCAAGATTCTAAATTTAATCCACTTGGCCAAGATAAAAGTGTTCCTTGACGAATCTCTTCCATTGTCTTTAACGAAGTAACAACCATCACATAAAGTGGAAAAATAAAATAAGAAGCAAAAAGAATTAAAATAAAATATAAAAACCATCTCAAAAACATATTTGTATATTTAGATTTTTGCTCTAATTGCTGATAAGAAGAGGGTTTTAAACTATCTTGCATTTTCTCTCCTTAATTCTGAATATAAATATGGGATAATCACAGCTGCTACAGCCATAAACATCATCATTGCACTCGCTGCAGATAAACCAACTTGGCTTTTATGAAATGCCGTTTGAGTCATGTATAAAGCTGGCATAGTTGTTGATATGCCTGGCCCACCTTGTGTAAGTGCTACGATAAGATCGTAACTTTTTATAGATATATGAACTAAAATTACAAAACTTGTAAAAAATACAGGTCTCATCATCGGAAGTAAAATCTTCCAGTAAACCGTAAATAAACTTGCACCATCTATTTTTGCTGCCTTAACAATTTCATCTTCTACTGACCTTAATCCAGCTAAAAATAGCGCCATCACAAACCCTGCAGATTGCCAAACACCTGCAATAACTATGGTATAAATGGCCATCTCCCTATCTACTAACCAATCAAAGGTGAAGTTCTCGAAACCCCAGTCTCTAAACATTTTTTGGATACCTAAAGTTGGATTTAATATCCATTTCCATGCGGTTCCAGTAACGATAAAAGATAGCGCCATTGGATATAAATAAATCGTTCTTAGCAAACCCTCTGCTCTGATTTTTTGATCTAAAAAAATTGCAAGAATTATTCCTATAACAACGCAGAAGATTAAAAATAATGCTGTAAAAATAAGCAAATTATCTACTGCAATAAGCCATTTTCTTGACGCCCAAAGTTTTTCATACTGTCCAAATCCCCAAAGTTCATACTTTGGTAGAATTTTAGAATTTGTAAAAGATATATATAAAGTCCAAAGTACAAATCCATAAACAAACCAGCCAATCAAACCAACAGCTGGAGCCATTACAATTTTAGGTAAATTTTTTTCTAACCACTTGAACATTATAAATATTTTTTATTTTTAGATTTAAAAAAAAAGGCCACTTTATCAAAAGTGGCCTTTTAATTTTTATGTACTACATATTAGCTAAAACTGAGTCAGCTAAAGCGTTAGCAGCATCTACAGATGACATGTCAGAGTTAAAGTGCTCTGTGATGATATCTTGTAAGGCAGCTTTCATAGTATTACCTTGAGCCATACCGTGAGCAAAGCTTGGAACTAATCCACCGCTTGCACCTGCAGTTTTAATATCTGCATTAGATGTTTTTGCACACTTGTCAAATTCATCCATTGATACATCTAAACGCGCTGGGATAGAACCTTTGTATAGGTTGAAAACTTTTTGAAAGTTTTTACCCATCATAAGCTTAGCTAATAACTTTTGGCCAGCTTGTTTATCTGGATCGCTAGATTTGTAAAAGATAAAACTATCTACGTTATATAAGTATCCATTGTTTGAAGGAGTAGCAGCACAGTAATAATCTACACCTGGAACTTTTCCTGCAGCTGTAAATTCACCTTTTGCCCAGTCACCCATTATTTGGAAACCAGCTTTTCCTTCAATAACCATACCAGTAGCAACGTTCCAGTCTCTTCCTGGACTACCTTCGTCAGTAAACCCTTGTAATTTTCTCATTTGATCAAAAACTTTAACTGTTGTTTCACTTCTTAAACAGCTTTCTTTAAGATCTACATAACAATTTTTGTAATAGTTATTTCCTCCAATACCCATAGCAACTGCTTCAAATACTGTAGCATCTTGCCAAGCTTGACCACCATGTGCAAATGGAATGATACCAGCAGCTTGTAATTTTTCAGCAGCAGCATTTAATTCATCCCAAGTAGTTGGAACTGAAATACCGTTTGCATCAAATACAGCTTTGTTTGCCCACATCCAGTCTATTCTGTGAATGTTTACTGGAGCAGCACAATAAGGTCCGCTATTATTTTCACACTTGTGAATTGCTGCAATCATTGGGTCTAATAAATTGTCCCAACCTTCTGCTTTAGCAACTTCATCAATGTTATATGGAGCTACAACACCTTCTTGGTCATACTCTTGAATAGTAGGCCCTTTGATTTGTGATGCTGATGGAGGATCTCCAGCAACGATTCTTGCTTTTAGTGCAACGTTAGCAGCGTCTCCACCACCACCTGTTACAGGCATGTCCATCCATTCA
>CACJYB010000047.1 GCA_902597515.1 uncultured Pelagibacteraceae bacterium | reverse complement strand
TTAGGTAAATTTTTTTTTACATCGAATTTTCTTGCTAACGTTCCATCAATACTATCAATTAAAAATGCAAGTCCGAGCCACAGAAAAGCATCTTTTTGATTATTATTCAAAACAGAAATTAAAGAAAAAAAACCTGCTATAATTCCAAAACCAGTTAATAAATGCACAAGAGTGCCCAAAAATTTTTCTTGTTTAAATGAAATGTGTCTTTTAAAATTTTTTTCTTTACTCACTTGTTCTTAACTACCTAGCTAGCTTAATAAAAATATCACCCATACCTGTTTTTAAACTATCTAGTGGAGTACTATTTCGTAGTTCACAAAATCTTCCAGTTACTTGATGACTTTTTACAAAATCTAACTCTTCTTTTTTACAGCTTCTTCCCTCATGTAATAGACCTATTACTATTCTACCATTTAGATTATAGACTTGATTATTATTGATTTTTTCTCCATCACAGAAGTAATCTTTATTTACTCTGTCAGGAAAATCTTTTTTTTTACAAGGATTCTTGATTGTGAACACATAAAATTCATTCAAACCATCCGAAAATTTGTGTTTCATTTTTTCAACTTCGGAATATTTCATTATATCACAAGAACAAGGTATACAGCACTTATAATAATCACCACAAATTTTCTTCCCTGTTTTGCTCTCCTTAGCAAATATAAAATCTGGTTCACCATTAGGATCAATTAATGATCCAGAAACTGCACAATATAATTTATTATATTCTTTAAAATCTTTATAAGTAATTTCTTTATCAATAATATATTTAAAAAACTTTGGCCCAGCTGCATTTCTATTTTGATCTGGAAATATTCTAGACCAATCAGTAATTAACTCTTTATGATAATTTTTTTCTTCTGCGATTGACTCAAATTGAAAAATTATAAAAAAAAATAAGATGAGTTTGAATAAATTTTTTTTCATTTTTGTTTTACAATGATAACTTGATTTAACGAATTTATTTTTATTAAATTTTTAGTACCATCGGTCCATTTGACTTCTACTTTAAAATCTTTTTCATTTTTTCTAATTCCATAATGTGCCACAGGCTCCATTTGACACAAATATCCTGATCCGGCATCAATAGTTTTTGCGTGTTTTCTTTGATTAGTAATTAATGTAACTGTTGCACCTCTTGCTGGAGCACCAAATTTGTTAATAGGTTTAATTCTTAAATATTTTCTCTGGTTATCAACTTTTGCTTTATATAGAGTTAATGGTTGTTCTTTACTTTCTCCACGGGACACGAGTAATTCTAAAATACCATCATCATCAATGTCAGCAACCGCAGCGCCTGTTCCAAACCCATCTGTCTCGAGGCCTGTTTCCAGTATTATTTCTTCAAAGACTCCATTCTTTTTTATTCTAAATAACTTGTTAGGCTCGGCTATATTGTTCATAAAGACTTCATCATAACCATCATTATCAAAATCAGCAGATATAATAGTTCGAATTCTAGAAGGTTTATCAAACTCACTACTACCTATGTCTTTAAATTGATTATTTTGTAAAACGTAAGCCCTGTGATAACCCTGCCAGTTTCCGCTTATTATATCTAACCTTCCACGATAAAGTATATCAGATAGTGCAGTTCCTCTTCCATTCTGAATTACATCATCTACTCGATAGTCAAACGCTACGTCTTCAAAAACTCCATTATTATTTTTTAAAAGAAAATTTGCACCTCTCTCATTTGCTGCAAAAATGTCTGATCTATCACTTAAAATATGTCCTGAAACAACTGCCCTTCCACCAGTGACCTTATCTAAATTCAAATTAATTGATTTATCTTTAATCTTTTTATCCTCAATTTCATAAAATCTTGTTAGTCCTCCATAATTTGAAACATATAGACCATAGGCACCATTACCTTTTCTGTCCACACAAGCGACAGACCTGCCTGCTGTTAAATTTAAATCCTCTTTATTTTTTTCAATTTCGAACATGTCTAAAAACTTATTTCCATCCAAATCTATGAGTCTGTCAGAATATTTTTTTGTGCCACTATAAGTATCTGTGTTCAGAAAATATATTTCTTCATATCCGTCTTTATCAACATCACATGCTGCAACCCCAATAGTTTTTCTAAATTCGTCAGAAAATACATTTTGATTAGCAATATTAATTAATTTTCCATTATCATGTGTTAAAGCCAAATTTGGATAGCCAAATCCTGTGACTATGAATTCATATTTTCCATTTTGATCAATATCTGCAACTGAAACTCCGTAGCTAAGTCTTTTAGAGTTATCTACAATTTTATAAGTTATATCCTCAAAAAAATCAGCATTAACAATATTTGGTATCATTAAAATTAATAAAATTATTATTTTTTTTAAATTCATATTTAAATTTTTTTATTAGAACACCTTTTTGAACAATATTTGACTTTATCCCAACTTAACTTCCATTTCTTTCTCCATTTAAAGGGTCTTTGACAAACTAAACAAATTTTGGACGGTAGATTTTCTTTTTTCACTGTAAGGTATTTTGTTTAATAAATTTGTCAGCCTCTGATAAAATTAATTTTTTTCTTTCGGATTTCATTTTGTCAAATATCCTTACCATCATTGATAAACGAGGATTTTTTAAAAAAAATTTTCTGTTTCGGTCTATGAACCTCCAATAAAGGCCATCCATGGTGTTACACCAATCGCCTTTCTTAAAGTCCATCATTTTCATAAAATATGCAGATCCACAAATATAAGGTTTGGTCGCAAAAATTCCTCCATCACTAAATAATCCCATTCCATAAACATTAGGAACCATCACCCAATCTGAAGAGTCTACAAACATTTCCATAAACCATTTGTAAACAATTGTTGGCTTAATTTCACAAAGGTTCATAATGTTTGATAAGATCATTAACCTTTCAATGTGATGTGACCAACCATGATTAACAGCATTTTTAATTGCATAATCCAAAGGTGGAAGACCAGTGGTACCATCATACCAAGAACTTTTCATTTTTCTATTTTGTTTAAAAAAATTTCCAGTTTCCATTTCTTTTGAATATGACTGATAAATTCCACGCATAAATTCACGCCAACCAATCACCTGCCGGATGTAGCCCTCTAAAGAATTCATTCTAATTTTATTTTTCTTATGAAAGTCTAAAACTTTTTGGATAACAAATTCAGGCGTAATTAAACCTAAATTTATATAAGGACTTAACGCGCTATGGAACA
>CACJYB010000046.1 GCA_902597515.1 uncultured Pelagibacteraceae bacterium | reverse complement strand
ATCATATTGTTTTTTCCCTTTTGCAACAGCTAGTTCTATTTTAGCCTTTCCTTTTTTAAAATACATTTTTGTTGGAACTAAGGTGAAACCATCTCTTTGCATTTTACCTATCAATTTATTTATTTCTTTTTTATTTAGAAGCAATTTTCTATCATCGGTTGGGTTATGATTAGAGTAACTGGCTTGCTGGTATGGAGATATATGTGAATTAATTAAAACAATTTCACCTCCCTTTTCAACAGCATAAGACTCACCAATATTCACCTTACCCTCTCTTACTGATTTAATCTCTGATCCCTTTAAAACAATTCCAGCTTCAAAAAGATCTTCAAAAAAATAGTTAAAACTAGCTTTTCTGTTTAAACAAATGATTTTCAAACCAGGATTGGTTTTTTTGTTCATTAAATTAACTTAGCAGACTGAAGAGCTTTTTTTACAATTTCTTTTGTTGTGTCTGTTACTTTTACAAGTGGTAGTCTTACATTGTCATCACAAAGTCCTAAAAGTTTTGCAGCAAATTTTACAGGACTAGGATTACTCTCAACAAACATTGAGTGATGAACTGGTTGTAATATTTTATCTAATCTTTCTGCTTCATTCATTTCGTTATCGGTGTCTGATTTTGAGAATTTTTGAAAATCTGAACAAAGTTTAGGTGCAATGTTAGCCGTTACACTAATAGTACCTACCCCTCCACGTTTATTAAATTCAAAAGCATTATCATCATTACCTGTTAATTGAATAAAATCTTTACCCATTTTTTCAAGTGTCTGATCAACTCTATCTAAATCACCTGTTGCATCTTTGACACCAACTATATTTTTTAATTCATATAATCTAGCCATTGTGTCCACTGACATATCAATCACAGATCTACCAGGAATATTATAAATTATAATTGGAATGCCACACTTGTCATTAATTGCTTTATAATGTTGATACAAGCCTTCTTGAGTTGGTTTATTGTAATAAGGTGTAACTATCAAAGCGCCGTTAGCTCCTGCTTTTTCTGCATGTGTGGTTAAAGAAATAGCTTCCTCAGTTGAATTGGAACCTGTACCAGCAATAACTGGGATTTTCCCATTACTTTCTTTTATACATAAATCTATTACTC
Source organism: uncultured Pelagibacteraceae bacterium (assembly GCA_902597515.1). Taxonomy (GTDB): domain Bacteria; phylum Pseudomonadota; class Alphaproteobacteria; order Pelagibacterales; family Pelagibacteraceae; genus Pelagibacter. The sequence continues at coordinate 2,202 of CACJYB010000046.1, read as the reverse complement.
TTTGATGCTCATCATGACTTAACGTAGGGGATTCACCTGTTGTACCAGCTGGCACAAGTCCATTAGTACCATTATCGATGTGGAAATGGATTAATTTTACATATGCTTCCTCATCTAGACCATTATTTTTAAATGGTGTAATTAAAGCAACATTTGATCCTTTGAACATAAATACTTATAACATAGTTTAAAGATTCATATACTAAAAGATTATGTTCAAAAAAATATTATTTTTAGGTTTCACCGTATCAATATTAATATTTTCAAATAATCTCTTTGCTGAAATCAATTCAGTTATACCCTTAAAAAAACCTGTTTTAAGTAAAGAGGAAATTCAAAAGAAAATATCTATAAATATCCTTAAGCCATTAAAGAAGCCCAAAAAAACCAAAGAAATTAAAAGTGAAGAAGTGATCGTTAAAAAAGAGTTGGTTTTAAAAGAAAAAAAATTAAGTTTTAAAATACCAAAAAAAAAACCAACTATAGCTGGCACTAGCACATCTAAGAATATTAAGATTTCAAGGTATTATAGTAAAAAAGACTTTGGGTTAGCTAAAAAAGCCATTTCAGAAATGCAGAAAAGCAAATGGTCATCTGCACTTAACATAGCAAAAAAAGCAAAAGATAACTCTATTTACAATTTTATACAATGGAGACATCTTTTAACGTCAGGAAACCAGGCGTCCTTTTACGATTATCAGATTTTTTTAAGTAAAAATCCAGATTATCCTAGAATAAAGAGGGTAAAATATCTTGCTGAACATAAACTGTCTACTGAAAGTGTTTCACCAAAAAAAATAATAAATTGGTTTGGTGAAAAAGATCCATTAAGCGGCTATGGAAAAATGATTCTTGGAGAAAGTCATGTTTTAATTGGTGACAAAAATAAAGGTATAAAACTAATTAAAGAAGGCTGGATAACAGCGGACTTAACCAAAAATGAATTAAAATATTTTAGAAAAAAATATAAAAAATATTTAAATGCAGATGACTATATCAAACGAGCTGATTATTTAGCTTGGAACGGAGATCGTTGGGATTTACAAAGATTAATAAGATATCTACCAAAAGATTATGAACTTTTATATAATGCAAGACATCTCTTAATGAGTAAAGGCTATGGGGTTGACCAAGCTATAGCAAATGTTCCTGAAAAATTTAAAAATGATGCTGGATTAAACTATGATCGATTGAAATGGAGAAGAAAAAAAGGACGTGTAGACTCGTCAACAGAAATTTTATTGAAAATAAGAAATGATAGAAAGTATTTAGTTAGACCTGATAAGTGGTGGAAAGAAAGAGAAATTATCTCAAGAGCATTGCTTTATAAAAAAAAATATGAAATTTCATATAAAATTTCAAGCAATCATGGAATGACTGAAGGATCTGAATATGCGGCTGCTGAATGGATGAGTGGATGGATAGCATTAAGTTTTTTAAACGACCCTTTAACTGCTAAAAATCATTTTAAAAATTTTTATAAAAATGTAAGTTATCCAATAAGTTTATCTAGAGGCGCGTATTGGCTTGGAAGAGCATATGAAAAAATTGGCGAAAGAGAGCAATCAAATAATTGGTATAGAGAAGCCACAAAATATCTTACCACATACTATGGTCAACTAGCTTTTTTAAAATTAAATCCAAATGGAAAATTTGAGTTAGAAAAAGATATGGAAATTGACCCAAAATATAGAATTCAATTTTTTAATAAAGAGCTTGTAAAAATTTCTTATCTTCTAGATGAATTAAAGAAAGATAAATATACAAAACATATTTTAAGACATTTAGCTAATGATAATATAGCAAAAGGTAGTGAGGTTTTGGCTGCAGAATTAGCTACAAGTATAAATAGATATGACTTTGCTATTCAGGTTTCAAAAATTGCGTCTTATCAAAAAAGATTTCATAATAAATATAATTATCCAATAATTAGCACTCCTAAATATATTAATAAAAGAAAAATTCCAGAAAGTGCTTTGATCTTATCTATAATTAGACAAGAAAGTGAATTTGATTTGGAAGCTAATAGTCATGCTGGTGCAAAAGGATTAATGCAATTGATGCCCTACACAGCAAAATTAGTTTCAAAACAAGCCAAACTTCCATATTCAAAATCAAGATTAACCACTGATCCAGAATATAATATTAATTTAGGTTCACATTATATTGCAGGTTTAATTCTACAATATGATGGTGCGTACC
>CACJYB010000045.1 GCA_902597515.1 uncultured Pelagibacteraceae bacterium | reverse complement strand
TAAATTTAATATTCCCTTTAGTGTCAAACAAAACAACTCTTGACGAGGTTGTTCCTTGATCAATGGAGACAATAAATTTTTTCAAAATACTAATCTATGCCAAGATGTTTTTTTCTTTTTCCAACCCAAGTTCTAATCAAATTATCAAAAATCAATCCTATAAACGCAACACAGATACCGAGAGTTAAACCAATTCCTGCTCCATTTTTATCTGAAAGTGCTTTTAAAATGTATTGACCAAGATCTTCTGTTCCAATGAAAGCTCCAATTATCACCATAAATAAAGCAAAAACTATTGTTTGATTTAAACCAAGCATCATATGTGGAAATGCTAATGGAAACTCAATTTTTGTTAATCTTTGAAATTTATTTACACCAGACATTGTTGCAGCTTCATGTAAGCCAACAGGAACACTTCTAAGTCCTTCGATTGTATATCTAGTTGCAGGAATTGTTGCATAGACAATTACAGCAATTAAAACAGATGTATCTGTTATTCCAAAAAGCATCATTACAGGAATTAAATATACAAATGATGGGAATGTTTGAAATATATCGCAAACTCCTAGCATAAATGCTGCAGATTTTTTGTTTTGAAAACATAATGTTCCAACTGTAAATCCTATTAAACAAGAAATAACTACACCAAAAGTTGCCATGTATAACGTTACTAGTGCTCTATCCCACCATGGACTCAATGCTATAAATAAAGTCAAAGCAGCAACAACTAATGCTGATCGAACTCCTCCTATTAAATATCCTGCACCAACTGCTAGCACCAATGTAGCTACTGCAGGCATTCTTAAATATAAAGCTCTCATCGGCTGAAGCACATCTTGAATTAACCATGTATTGAATGCTTTAATATACACGAAGAAAGTATCAAAAATCCAATCAACTCCTTTATTCCAAAAATCTGCTGTTGATATTCCTTTATTATGAGGAATTTCAAACAAGTAATTAAAACTACCTTTGAAAATAAAAGTCCCAACGTATGCAAGAATTATTCCAATTACAAATGAAACTGCAAAAAATATTGCGTTTTTATTTCTTTGGAAAAATGTCAAATTACCAAAATAATCTGTTTGTTTATTTGCCCATGCCAAAGACATTTTATCAAGTAAAATTGCAATTAAACTAATACATAAACCAGCCTCAAGTGCCAGCCCTATATTGAGCTGATTAAGTGCTAACAACAAATTAAATCCTAATCCTTTCGCGCCAATGAACGCAGATATAACTGCCATTGAAAAACAAACCATAATAACTTGGTTAACTCCAATTAAAATATCTCTTCTTGCTGTTGGAATTAGTACCTTGAACATTAATTGCCAATTGGTACAGCCGCTCATTCTTCCAGCTTCAATAACTTCTGGTGGTATAGCTCTTAAACCTAATATTGTTAATAATATCATTGGTGGAACCGCAACAACCATAGTAATAATTACAGCAGCGTGATCACCTACTCCAAATAAAACAAGTGCAGGAACTAATACAGCGTATTGTGGCATAGTCTGCATTACTAGAAGAATTGGGTACAATGCTTTTTCAACACGTTTACTTTTATAAGCTGCAATACCTAGGCCTAAACCAAAAATAAATGAAAGTGGAGCTGCAACAAGTATAAAAGAAAGCGTTTGCATTGATGGTTTCCATTGACCAAATATAGAAATATAGATCATTGTTAAACCTGCAAACAAAGCCAATCCTTTTCCACTTAATTTATAAGATAGTAGAGCTGCTCCAGCTGCAACAATTGTCCAAGGTAAACCTGGCAACTCCAGCCATGGATAAGCATCAATAAAATCCCAACTTGTAAATGCAACAATAGTTTCTAAACCTCCAAGTAAAATTTCCCTAATTAATTCAATTAAAAAAGTCATAAATGAAGTTAAATTTCTACTTATCTCTAATAATAATGGTCGAGTTTTAAATTCTTGAGTATCTTCGTTCCAAAACTCCATTGGCATCCATTCATTCATTAAGAAAAATAAAGAGTCGTTTATCCAAATAGGCAGCCATCCTAGAAGTGGGGGCAATCTCCAAAATACATCAAAGGCATAATACCTAACCTCTTTACCTAGAAAAAAGTAAACACTTTGGTTTGGATCTTTAACAAATTCAGCCTGGCCTCTTATAAATTTATAAGTTTCAGGAACATCAATTGCAAAACATAAAGCAAAAAATACAATTAATAAAAATAACCATTGAAATAATTTTGGATATTTTTTTAAATACTCCATGTTTTAACTACCGTTTTTTCTTCCTCCAAAAACTGTATCTATTATTTTTGAAGGTTTAATTGATCCTACAATATTATTATTTGAGTCAACTACTCCTACTAATTTTTCTTGAGTAAGTATTTTTTCTGCAACATTTTCTATAATTTCATCTTTTGATACTTTTAAATCTCCTAAATTGTCTTTACTTGAAGCATCCATTACATCCTCAATAATCAAAACCTTCTCTCTAGGTACTTCTTCAGTAAACTTTCTTACATATTCAGTTGCTGGATTTAGCACGATATTGGCCGGTGTATCTAATTGTTCAATTATACCATCTTTCATAATTGCTATTCGATCAGCTAACTTTAATGCCTCATCAAAATCATGAGTGATGAACATGATGGTTTTCTGTAATTTTTCCTGAAGTCTTAAAAACTCATCTTGCATTTCTTTTCTAATCAATGGATCTAATGCAGAAAAAGGTTCATCTAAAAACCATATATCAGGCTCTACTGCTAATGACCTTGCGATTCCTACTCTCTGTTGTTGTCCACCTGAAAGTTCTCTTGGAAAATAATTCTCTCTTCCATCTAGTCCAACTAGTTTTACCATTTCCATTGCTCTACTAATACTCTCTTCAGTATTAGTGCCTTTTATTTGAAGCGGAAAAGCAATATTTTCAACAACTGTTTTATGAGGTAACAAAGCAAAGCTTTGAAAAACCATTCCCATTTTATTTCTTCTAAGCTCAATAAGCTCTTTATTGTTTAATTCTAATAAATCTTGACCTTCGATAAAAATTTTTCCACCGGTAGCATCCGTTAATCTTGAAATACATCTAAGAAGTGTTGATTTACCTGAACCAGATAAACCCATTACTACTAACATTTCTCCTTTTGCAACTTCAAAAGAAGCATTATTTACTCCAACAATACATCCTCTTTCCTGAAAGGTTTTTGCATCTACATTGCCATTAGATTCTTCAAGCATCTTTTTGGCATTTTCTCCAAAAATTTTATAAACCGACTCGCATTTGATTACTGTCTCAGACATAAATTGTTTTAAAGTTATATTAAATTCTATAAAATTAAAATGTTAATAATTGTTGCCTTTCCTCATTAAAAATTTTTAATAAAATAAACTCTAGTATC
>CACJYB010000044.1 GCA_902597515.1 uncultured Pelagibacteraceae bacterium | reverse complement strand
ATTAGGAAAATAAAGATATGGTTTTGCATTATGAATTTTGCATAGGGCATGACTAAAATATGAACTTGAAATAGCAAAAGACTTAAGGTCTGGAAACTCAACTAAAATAATTTTATCTGTATTTCTTTTTTGATTGAAATTTAGCTTATTGAAATTTAAATATTTAAAGAAACTGATAATATTCCAAAACATAAAAAATCTATAACTCAAATGTTATTAATATCTAGTTAAATAATTATATTTGAGTTATATAACATAACTAAAATGAACCTTAAAAATAAATCAATTCTTATAACAGGAGCAACTGGGTCTTTTGGTAAAAATTTTATAAACTATATAATTACAAATCATGCTGATATTAAAAAACTAGTTATTTTTAGTAGAGATGAACTTAAACAGCATGATTTAAAAAAGGAAATGTCTACAAAAAAGATTTTCAGTAAAATGAGGTTTTTTTTGGGAGACGTAAGAGATGGTGAGCGAGTAAAAGAAGCTTTTAAAAATATAAATTTAGTAGTCCACGCAGCTGCACTCAAACAAGTAGATACTGCCGAGTATAATCCTAAGGAATTTATTAAAACAAATATAATTGGTGCCCAAAATGTAATAGATGCTGCGGTTTATAATAACGTTGAAAAAGTAATAGCACTTTCAACAGATAAAGCATCATCTCCAGTAAATTTATATGGAGCAACTAAACTTTGTTCGGATAAGTTATTTATTTCAGCAAATTTTTTTTATGGAAAAAGGAAATTTTCTGTAGTTCGATACGGTAATGTTGAAGGATCAAGAGGTTCAGTTATTCCTTTATTTTTGAAAAACAAAAAAAAAAATTTTTTTAATATTACAGATAAAAATATGACTCGGTTCACTATATCGTTAGATAAGAGTATTAAATTAGTAATGTGGACAATTAAAAATTCTATTGGAGGTGAAATAATTATTCCAAAAATTCCCTCATATAAAATAATAGATTTAGCAAAAGCGATTAATTTAAATGCTAAATTAAAATTTATAGGATTGAGACCTGGTGAAAAAATTCATGAAGAAATGATATCTTTTACTGAAAGCTTAAATTCAATGGAGCTTAAAGATAAATATTTAATTGTACCATCTTTTATGGATCCTCCTCATTTTTATGAAACGAAATCAATTAATAATTATTATAAAAAAAAGTTTAAAGCTAAAATTAACAAAAAAGCTTTTTCATATAATTCTGGGGAAAATAAAAATTTTCTATCTATTGCTGAATTACGAAAAATTATAAATAGAATTTCTGAAAATAAATTGTGAGAATTTTAATACTAGGCTCAAGAGGGTATCTCGGCTCATACTTAAAAAATTATCTAAAAAAACATAAAAACTTAAAAATACTGAATGACTTTTATAAAAATAAGAGAATTGATCTTAATTATTTAAAAAATCTTAGAAGACTAGTTTTGTCAAAAAAGCCAAATTTAATAATTAACTGTAGTGGAATAACAGATATTGAAAACTGTGAAAATAATAAAAAATTATCTAAAAGAATTAACGTAACGCTTATTAAAAACATTTTTTTATTAAAAAAAAAATATAATTTAAATTTTCAACTAATCCACTTTTCGACAGATCAATTGTATAATAATAAAAATAAAATGATGAATAAAGAGAATGCTTCTCCATTTTTAAAAAATACTTATTCAAGACAAAAATATGAAAGTGAAAAGATTTGCAAAAAAAATAAAGGACTTGTTTTTAGAATTAATCTTATTGGAAGATCAAATTCAAAAAAAATAAGTTTTACAGATTGGATTTTTTCAAGTTTTATAAACAAAAAAATAATTTATGGATTTATTGACTCCATTTATTCCCCGATAAGTTTAAGTTCAATTTCTAAAATTATTTACAAATTGATACTAAAGAAGATTTCAGATAAGTATGGTGTTTACAATTTAGGCTCTAGAGGTTCTATAACTAAATATAATTTTATAATAAAATTCGCAGACATTTTGAATCACAAATTCAAAAAAAGATTAATAAAATCAAATATTAACAGCATTTGTAAAACAACTAGGTCAAAAAATAATCATATGAATACAAATAAGTTTCAAAAAGACTTTAATATTAAACTTCCAAAATTAAAAGATGAGATTATTCTAGTATCAAATGAATACAAATAAAATTAATTTTAAAATAGGTAAAAAAAACTTAGGAAAAAATTTTCCTACATATTTTATTGCTGATATAGCATCAAATCATGATGGGTCTCTTAACAAAGCAATTGAGTTAATTCATATGGCATCAGAAGCTGGTGCTGATGCTGCTAAATTTCAAAATTTTTATGCCAAAACACTCGTATCAGATTATGGTTTTAAAACTTTAAAAAATATTAAATCACACCAATCAAGTTGGAAATCATCAGTTTATGAAATTTATAAAAAAAATGAAGTTTCTCTTGAATGGACACAAAATTTATACAAAGCCTGCAAAAAATATAATATTGATTATTTTACAGCTTCATATGATACATCCATTATATCTTATTTAAATAAATTTGTTCCTGCATGGAAAGTAGGATCTGGTGATATTACTTGGCATGAAAACATTTTAAAAATGGCAAGAACAAAAAAACCAATTATAATTGCAAGTGGAGCATCTGATTTTTTTGAAGTTGAAAAAATTATAAACAAAGTCAAAAAAATAAATAATCAAATATGCTTAATGCAATGCAATACTAATTATACTGCATCTAAAGAAAACTTTAAGTTTATTAACTTAAATGTTTTAAAACTTTATAATAAAAAATTTAAATCAATACTTCTTGGGTTATCAGATCACACACTTGGCCATGAAACTGTTTTAGGTGCTATAGCTTTAGGCGCTAGGATGATTGAAAAACATTTTACAGACAATAATAGCAGGAATGGTCCTGATCATAAGTTTTCAATGAATCCAAAAACATGGCGAGAGATGATAGAAAAATCTAGGAACTTAGAAAGTGCCTTAGGAAATGGAAAAAAAATAGTGCAAAAAAATGAGCTCAATACGGTTATACTTCAAAGAAGATCTATTAGGGTAAAAAAAGATTTAAAAAAAGGTGAGATATTAAAAAAAAAATATTTAGAATTTTTAAGACCATGCCCAAGAGATGCAATGCCATGCTATGAAATAAATAAAATTTTAAATAAAAAATTTATAAAAAATATAAAAAAATATGAATACATTAAAATGAAACATTTTTTTAAATGAATAAATGTTTTTTTTTAATTCCAGCTTTTAATGAAGAAAAAAATTTAAAGAGAGTATTGCTTGATTTTAATAGATTTGGTCAAACTATTGTTATAAATGATGGCTCTAGTGATCATACCAAAAACATTGCAAAAAAATACGCTTATAAAATCTTAAATAATTCAAATAATATGGGCTATGATAAATCTTTAAGAAAAGGAATTTCCTATGTACTTAAAAATTTCAAAGATTCTAGGCTTTTAATAACTGTTGATGGAGATGGGCAACACCAGTCAAAATATGTCAAAAAGTTTTTAAAACTGTCTGATAGAAATGATATCATAATTGGAAATAG
>CACJYB010000043.1 GCA_902597515.1 uncultured Pelagibacteraceae bacterium | reverse complement strand
GCAGATAAAATTTTATCTTTAATAACTGATAAAACCAGATTGTTGATTTTAATAAATCCAAATAATCCTACTGGAAGTTTTGTAGAAAAATCAGAAATAGACAAATTGGCTGAGGGTTTAAAAAAACATCCTCATGTGACTATTCTAAGTGATGAAATTTATAGTAGACAAATTTTCGATAATAAGGAAATGCCAACTTTCTTTAATTATCCTGAATTAAGAGAAAGATTGATTGTCTTAGAGGGGTGGAGCAAAGCTTATTCCATGACTGGTTGGAGACTTGGATGGAGTTTTTGGCCGGAAAATTTAGTTGAGCATGTAAATAAATTATTAATTAATAGTGTTTCATGTGTAAATGCTGCTGCTCAATTTGCAGGTATCGCAGCTTTAGATGGACCTGATGACTCAATTGATGAGATGATGGAAAAATTTACTTTAAGAAGAAAATTAATTCACGAAGGTTTAAATAGTTTACCTGGTGTAGAATGCAGTTTGCCTGGTGGAGCGTTTTATGCATTCCCTAAAGTTATTGGAACTGGAATGGACGGAAGTGAATTTTGTAAAAGAGCTATGCATGAGGCGGGTGTTGCTATAGTTCCTGGTACAGCTTTTGGAAAAACGTGCAAAGATTACGTCAGATTTAGCTTTGCAGCCTCTCGAGATAACATTTCTAACGCATTGGAAAATATCAAAAAAATGTTAGGCTAAGCTATGTCTGAAATAGCTTTACCAAAAATTGATAGTTCTATTTTAAATAGAAAAAGTGAAATAGTAAAAAAACTTTCAAAGTTAACTAATATAGAAAATATATTGAGTGAGGCTGATGAATTAAGACCATATGAAACTGATGCTTTATCAGTTTATACGCAAACACCATTAGCAGTAGTACTTCCAGAAAACACAGAAGAAGTAAGCGAGATATTAAAATATTGTCATAGTGAAAATATTAAAGTTGTACCAAGAGGTGCAGGCACAGGGTTGTCCGGTGGAGCATTACCTCTTCAAGATGCTATTCTTCTTGGTTTAGGAAAATTTAATAAAATATTAGAAATTGATTACGAAAATAAATGTGTTGTAACTCAGCCAGGAGTTACAAATCTAGGTATTACTCATGCAGTTCAACACAAAGGATTTTATTATGCGCCAGACCCTTCGAGCCAGTTAGCATGTTCTATAGGTGGAAATGTTGCTGAAAATTCTGGTGGAGTTCATTCATTAAAGTATGGAACGACTACAAACAATATTTTAGGTGTACAAATGGTTATGATGGATGGAACTATTTGTAGATTTGGAGGAAAATCTTTTGATCAAGAGGGATATGATCTTATGGGTTTAATTTGTGGTTCAGAGGGATTATTGGGGGTTGTCACTGAGGTTACAGTTAAAATTTTAAAAACACCAGAAGTAGTAAGAGCTGCTTTGATAGGTTTTCCATCTATTAAAGAAGGTGGAGATGCAGCTTCAGAAATTATTTCAAGTGGAATAGTGCCTGCAGGAATGGAAATAATGGATAAAGCTTTAATTGAGGCAACAGATAATTTTAGTAAAGCAGGATATCCACGAGACGCAGAATTATTATTAATAGTGGAACTTGATGGTACGGAATCAGAGGTTAATGAGTTAATTAAAAAAGTAGAGGTAATCTGTAAAAAAAATAATTGCTCTAGTCTTAAACTTAGCAATAGTGAGAAAGAAAGACTTTCATTCTGGGCTGGAAGAAAAGCAGCTTTTCCTGCATGTGGAGCTATGGCACCTGATTACTATTGTATGGATGGTTCCATTCCAAGAGGCAAGCTTGCTGAAGCATTATTAGAAATAAAAAAATTATCTGAAAAATATGAACTACCAGTGGCAAATTGTTTTCACGCAGGTGATGGGAATTTACATCCACTTATTATGTTTGATGGAAATGATAAAGAACAACTTAGAAAAACTGAAGAGTTTGGTTCGGAAATATTAAAAACATGTGTGAGACTTGGTGGAGTAATTACAGGAGAGCATGGTGTTGGTATAGAAAAGCGAGAACTTATGTGTGAAATGTTCAATGATAACGATATTCAACAACAATTGAGTATCAAAAAGTCATTAGATGAAAAAAATTTATTAAATCCTGGAAAAGTTTATCCTATACTTAGAAAATGTGCAGAGGAAGGAAGGGTTCATGTCCACAAAAATAAAGATAAATTCCCAGATCTTCCAAGATTCTAATAACATCTATTATCCCAAAGATGAGTCGGAAGTTTCAGATTTAATTAGGGAACTATATAAACAAGATTCTCCAACAGAAATTATCGGTAACAATTCAAAAAGTTTTATTGGAAATAAAACACAGTCAGCTAATACTACGTCTTTATCTAAAATCTCAGGTATTATCGATTATAGACCTGAAGAATTGTATATCAAAGTTAAAGCCTGTACACCAATCAATGAAATCGAGCAGGTCTTAAGCGAAAATAATCAAGAGCTAGCTTTTGAACCAATAGACTTTGGATATATTAAAGAAGGTAAGTCAAATAAAGGGACAATAGCAGGATACTTATCTTGCAATTATGCAGGTTCACGAAGATTTAAAGTTGGTAGTGTGAGAGATCATGTCCTAGGTTTTAAGGGAGTTAATGGAAAAGGAGATATAATTAAATCAGGTGGTACTGTTGTTAAGAACGTTACAGGTTATGATTTATCAAAACTTATAGCTGGTTCGTTTGGTACTCTTGTTGCTTTAACTGAAATTACATTAAAGGTGCTACCTAAGAAAGATTCTTCTAAAACTGTAATAATTTATCCTAGTAATTTCGAACAAATTTATGATTTTTTTAATAAACTATCTAGCTCAAGCAGCGAAATTTCTGGTGCCGTTTTTGTTCCCGAACAATCAAAGGATAAAGATTTTGTTACAAAAAAAAATTCTGTTTTTAAGTTTAATGATCTTAAATCAAATATTTCATTTATAGCTTTTAGAGTTGAAGGTGACAAAATTTCAATTGAAGAAAAAATTAACAATTTAAAAAAAGAACTTAAATTAAGTAATTCAGATATTTCTATTCTTGATGTTTATCAATCAGAACCATTTTGGAAAAAAGTGAATAATTTAGAGGTATTTGAAAAGACTGAGCATAATTTAATACGAATGGTGATACCACCTGCAAATGGTTCAAAACTATGCAAATATCTAGAAAACAACCATAACTATTTTGTTGATTGGTGTGGGTCGTTATTCTGGATTGAGGTTAATAGTAAAAAAGAAGAAAAGATTAAAGACTTAAAAAAAATGGCAAAAGATTTTGGAGGTTATTTGACAGTAATTAAAACTTCATCCGAATATGATTATGGAGAAGCTATATTTACTGTTGATAAAGTACGTTTAATGATTTCTGAAAAAGTAAAACAAAGTTTTGATCCAAAAAGAATTTTAAACCCAGGTAAAATGTATAGAGGTGTTTAATGCAAACAAAATTTTCTGAAGAACAACTTAGAGATCCAGACAATTTTGCAAACGAAAAAGTTTTTAAAAAGTGTGTTCATTGTGGAATGTGTAATGCTACATGCCCTACGCATCAGCTTTTAGGTGATGAGTTAGATGGTCCTAGAGGACGTATTTATCTTATCAAAGATATGCTCGAAAATAATAGAAAGCCAACCGAAAAAGTTGTAAAGCATATCGATCGATGCCTCTCATGTTACAGCTGTATGACTACCTGTCCTGCAGGAGTAAATTACATGCATATAATTGATCATGGAAAAAAATATATCGAAAAAAATTATCAAAGATCTCTCTTTGATAAACTTATAAGGTATTTTTTATCCATTACTCTTCCAAATACAAAAGTTTTTCGATTATCAAGTTTATTAGTAAAATTATCAAAGCCATTCAAATTCTTAATGCCATCAAAAATTAAAGATATGATTGAATTAATGCCTACAAATTTTCCTAAAAAAAGTTTACCAATAAAAGAAGTTTACAAATCCTCCACTA
>CACJYB010000042.1 GCA_902597515.1 uncultured Pelagibacteraceae bacterium | reverse complement strand
ATTTTTGAGGATCCTCAATTGATGGAACTGTTAATCTATTTGACTGTTCGGTGGCTTCTATAATTACTTTTTCCAATCTTTCTTTATTAATCTTTCTTACAATTGTTCTTTCAAAGATGACTGGTAAAAACTTAGTTACACCTAGTTCTGTAGCTTTTTGGATCATGAAATTAAAGTAATTTGATTTGATTGGAGAGAAAGCTAGCCAGAGATCTTTGGTATTTTCTTTGTGTCTTAATTGGTGCGTAACATTAAATTCAACTATGCTTTTTGTAATATTTAAGATTTTTGCTTCCCATTCGCCACTACTATTAAAAAGAGAAAAAACTTCTTTCTCTTTTAGTCTCATAACTTTTGAAACATAGTGAGATTGAGATTTATCAAGTTTGTCAGTCAAATTAAGAGATAAACTTTTTGAATAAAATAATCTAATGTTACTCATATTGATAAGTTAGTTTATGAAAAATATTAAAGCAATAATTTTTGATGCTTACGGCACTTTATTTGATGTCAACTCAGCTGCTGAAAAATGTAAAGATAAAATAGGTGATAAATGGGAAGGTTTCGCCAATTATTGGAGAACAACACAATTAGAATATACTTGGCTGAGAAGTTTAATGAAACGTCATAAGGATTTTTGGAAAGTGACAGAGGACAGTTTAGATAAATCAATGAAAACTTATGAAATAAACTCTTCTATGAGAAATGAATTATTAAACCTTTATAAAATTCTATCACCATTTAAAGAAGTGCCTGAAGTTTTAAAATCATTAAAAGAAAAAAATTATAAACTTGCAATTCTTTCAAATGGTACTCCTGCTCTTCTTAATGAATTAGTTAAGAGCAATAATTTAGAAAATATATTTGATGATATTTTTTCTATTGAAGAGGTTGGAGTTTATAAACCAGACTCTAAAGTTTACGATATACCAATTAAAAAATATAATATTAAAAAAAATGAAGTTGCTTTTTTAAGTGCTAACACTTGGGATATATCTGGTGGTGGAAATTATGGTTATAATTCTATTTGGGTTAATAGAAACAATAATACTTTTGATAATCTAGATTATGCACCAAAACATCAAATTAAAGATCTTAGTAAGTTACTTGATATAATATAAATAATTCTTATTTATGAAATATGAAAAATATTGAAGTTAGTAAAATTATTGATCCTATTCCGGCCTCTGACGGTGCTGGAGTTAAATTAAAAAGAAGTATTGGTGTTGAGCCAAATTATTTTGATCCTTTCTTAATGCTTGATGAATTTGGATCAGAAAATAGTGAGGATTATATTGCGGGTTTCCCACCCCACCCTCATAGAGGAATTGAAACAGTGACTTATATGTTGGCTGGAGATTTTGAGCATAAAGATAGTACAGGTGGTGAAGGTAGAATGACTGCGGGAGATGTTCAATGGATGAAAACAGGAAGTGGAATCATTCATTCAGAAATGCCTGCTATGAAAGAAGGAAGACTTCATGGTTTTCAATTATGGATTAACATGCCTGCTAAATTAAAAATGAGTAAGCCTGAATATCTTTATATTGATGCTGATAAAATGAGTGTTCATAAAGATGATGAGAAGCAAGTAAAAGTTATTGCCGGTAAATTCGAGAATGCTGAAGGACCAGTAAAAGGTCATAACGTTGAGCCGGTTTATTTTGATGTTGAACTCAACAAAGATAAAGAATTTAATTTTAAATTACCATCTACCCACAATACTTTTGTTTATTTAATTAGCGGTGAAATTGAAATTGGAAAAGATAAACACGATCAAGTTATAGATAGTACTTTAATATTATTAACTAAAGGTGAAGATTTAAGTGTTAAAGCAAAATCTAATGCTAAGTTTTTAGTGATTTCGGGTAAACCAATAAATGAGGAAATAGCTAGAGGTGGACCATTTGTGATGAATACTAAAGCAGAAATCTTGCAAGCAGTTCAAGATTATCATAATGGTACGTTTGTAAAATAAATTATGAAAGCTGTAGAAATCAATAAAAATGGTGGACCTGAAGTTTTAGAAGTTAAAGATATATCTTTAGACAAACCGGGTCCTGATCAAGTAACCATTGAACAAAAAGCAATTGGTCTTAACTACATTGATACTTACCATAGATCAGGTTTATACCCTTTAGAACTGCCAATTGGTTTAGGTTTAGAAGGCGCTGGAATTATTACTGATGTTGGAAAGAACGTTAAAGATTTCAAAGTTGGTGAAAAAATTTCTTATGCAGGCATACCTTTAGGTTCATATTGTTCACACAGAAACTATCCAACTAAAAATTTAGTTAAAGTACCAGAGGGTATTGATCTAGAAATAGCTGCAACATTAATGACAAAAGGTTTAACAACTTTTTATCTTTTGCATAAAACCTATCCAGTTAAATCAGGTGAAACAATTTTATTTCACGCAGCTGCTGGTGGTGTTGGTCAAATTTTTGGACAATGGGCAAAAAGTTTAGGATGTACTGTTATTGGCACAGTTGGATCAGATGAAAAAGTAAATATAGCAAAAGAAAATGGTTATGATCATGTTATAAATTATAATAAAGAAAATTTTGCAAAAAAAGTTTTAGAGATTACTGACGGTAAGGGTGTGCCAATTGTTTATGATGGTGTGGGCAAAGATACACTAGATGGATCTATTGAATGTTTAGCTATTAGAGGAATGATGGTTTCTTTTGGAAATGCATCTGGACCCTTGTCAGATATTAATGTGCCAAAAGTTATTCAACCTAAAGGTCTTTATCTTGTAAGACCATCAATGCAACAATACCTTTCAACTAGAGAGGAATTAGATGAAGCTTCAAAAACAATGTTTGAAAAAATTAGCTCTGGCAAAGTAAAAATTAAAATTTTCAAAAAATATAAGTTAGAGGAAGTTGTACAAGCTCACCAAGATCTTGAAGGAAGAAAAATTTTAGGCCCCGCTGTAATAGTTCCTAATTAACATCAACATCCATATCTGACATATGAAGTTTAAGAGCATTAGTTGAAATTTGAATTTCTCTAATAAAAAATAATATTGATATTATCATTGATAAACAACAAGATCCAAAAATTACCCTAGCGAGAAAAACCTCATCTAAATATAAAGCAAATACAGTCAACATATTAAAAAGAAATCCAAACGAAGCAAAAAGTATTGTCCATCTTAAAAGAGTTATTCTTCCACTAAGATTGATAAACTGTTTTTTCCATTCTGGTGGAATATGCTTTTCATAAACATGCTCATCATGTAACTGCCTGATTAATATACTTAAAGAATGAAATCTATTACTATAAACAGCCATCATTAGAGGAATCGCAGGAAACATAAGGGCTGTGACTGTGTAATCTATATTCATACGAATCAAATTGATTATGAAACTAGCCTTTGTTATTTACAAGTAAAATATTATGAACCATTTAAAACTTTTTATTGATTTAACTAGATTACAAAAACCTATTGGGTTTATGTTATTGTTTTGGCCATGTGCATGGGGATTAACGTTAGCTTATGATTTTTCTATAAGTTTATATAGTTATTTTTTTTACTTAATTCTTTTTTTCCTTGGTTCTGTATTGATGAGGTCAGCAGGATGCATTGTAAATGATATTTTAGACAGAGAATTTGATGCAAAAGTTTATCGCACAAAAAATCGTCCTATTGCTTCAGGTAAAATATCCATACGTCTAGCAGTTATTTATGCTCTTTTACTTTGCTTCATGGCTTTATTAGTTTTGATAAATTTTAATTTTTTTACAATCATTTTAGCTTTGGTTTCTATGCCATTAGCATTTACGTATCCACTAATGAAAAGATTTACCTATTGGCCACAGTTATTTTTGGGTGTTACTTTCAATTATGGTTTAATTCTTGGATGGACTGCAATTAAAGGTGAAATAGATATTATACCCATTATTTTTTATATTGGGGCCATATTTTGGACATTGGGATATGACACTATTTATGGATATCAGGATATTAAGGATGACGAAATAATAGGATTAA
>CACJYB010000041.1 GCA_902597515.1 uncultured Pelagibacteraceae bacterium | reverse complement strand
CCTAGGTTCAGCAACATAACCATCATATTCACCAGCAGCAACGACACAAAATTTCAAGGAACTTTTCATTCTAATATTTTCTTTTACCCCTAAATCATCATAAATTTTTTGAATTTCAGGTTTTATTTTAGTTGAGTATGAAATAAATTTTAAATTTTCTGATTTCTTGACAGGTAAATTGCTTAAGTTTGTTTTTTTACCGTTGCTAAGCTCAAAAGCATTGCCTTTTTCAAATGAATAAAACAATCTATTTTTTGCAGGAGCATTTATCAATCCTGCAACAGGTCTATTATTAATTATTAATCCAGCATTAATGGTAAATTCTTCTAAATTATTAATATAATCATAAGTTCCATCAATAGGATCAACAAGCCAGAAATCTCTTAAATTTAGGTTATCTTTATTTTCAGATGTCTCCTCTGAAATAATAGGTAAATTAGGAGTAACCTCAGAAATTTTTTTGGATATAAATTTATTTACTTCCAAATCACCATTGCTTACTGGGGTGTTATCTGGTTTGATTTTTTTTATCAAACCCTTTTCTCTTAATTGAATTGCCAAATCTCCAGCCTCTAAAAAATTATCAATTAAATTTTCAACAATCTCTTTTAAGTTTAACTTCATTTTCCTAGTTTTTTTAATTCAATGTTTTTTGCGTTAATTACTTTTTTTCCAGCATTTTCAAAATTGACCGTCACTTTATCGTTAATTATAGATTGCACTTGCCCAATTCCCCATTCTTTTTTTTGAGGATTAGTGACTTTGTCACCTGGTTCATAATCTAAAATCATTTAATTTAACTTATATTGTAAATAAGTATAAATACCACCTTATGAATAAAGATTTAAATTCTATTGGATTAGATAAAAAACCCTCAGATACTACTGTAGTTGTCGCAATGTCGGGTGGAGTAGATTCTTCTACTGTAGCAGGCATCATGAAAAAAGAAGGTTATAATGTAATTGGTATAACACTAAAACTTTATGACGATGGTAAAGAGGTAGCTGCATCAAAACAATGTTGTTCAGGTCAAGATATAATGGATGCTAAACGTGTTGCACATAAGCTAGGTATAGAGCATAAAATTTTATATTACCAAGACAAGTTTAAGCAAGGTGTTATAGATAATTTTGTTGAAAGTTATTTAAAGGGCGAAACTCCAATTCCATGTGTTCAATGTAATCAAACTGTTAAATTTAAAGATTTATTTGAAGTTTCAAAAGAACTCAAAGCGGATGCGTTAGTTACTGGTCATTATGTAAAAAGTATTACAGAAAATAAAACCACAAACATGTATAGAGCTATAGATGAAAATCGAGACCAAAGTTATTTTTTATTCAATACTACGAGAGAACAATTAGATTATTTGAGATTTCCATTAGGTGGAATGTTAAAAGATAAAACTAGAGAAATTGCGAAAAATTTAGATTTAAATGTTGCTGATAAACCTGATAGTCAGGACATATGTTTTGTTCCAAATGGTGATTACGCTTCAGTAATACAAAAGTTTAGACCAGACTCCTTTCAGAAAGGAAATATAAAAAATTTAGATGGTGAGGTAATTGGTGTTCATGATGGAATTATAAATTTTACAATTGGACAAAGAAAAGGAATTAAAGTTTCAGATAAAGAAGCCCTTTATGTGTTAAAGATAAATTCGGATAAAAATGAAATAATTGTTGGAACTAAAGAAAAACTTGGAAAAAAAACAATTTCTTTAAAGGAAATAAATTTATTAACTAACAAAGAGGATTTAGATAAAAATTTATTTGTTAAAGTTAGGTCTACTGGAAGTCTTCTAGAAGCAAAAGTTGATCTTATAGACAACAATAATGCTAAAGTTAATTTAGTAATTCCTGAAGATGGTATTTCACCTGGTCAGGCATGTGTTTTTTATCGTAAAGACCAGTTTGGCCACAAAGTGCTTGGTGGGGGTTGGATTAAAGAATAGCAGGAGAATTATTTCTTCTTATTTTTTCTTTTAGCTCTTCTTTTTTTAGACCCTTGTTTTCTTCGGCCTCTATGTTTTTTTGGATAACTCATTTAGTCCTATTTTAATTTTATTGACGTTTTTCATGGGATATAGCATTGTCTTAATAACATATCAAATTTATTATGGGTAATTCCTTCAAAACTTTCCTGAAACATACAGCTAAAGATTTTCATAATCAGTCAGTAAATCCTCCTGTGGTCAGAGCTTCTACTATTATTTTTAAATCTATGCAGGATATTAAAAAAACTCAGAATAAATATTTGAAAGATCCAGTAAGTGGAAATTTTGATTATGGTCGACAAGGAACATCCACAACATATGCTTTACAACAAATTTTAAGAAAAATTGAAGAATGTTATAAGGTTTATCTAACCCCGACTGGTTTTGGTGCAATATTTCTTGGCCTGTTAAGTGTTGTGAAACCAGATGATGAAATACTTGTTACAGACTCAGTTTATTCGCCATCAAGACTTTTAACAGAAACATACCTTAAAAAATTTAATATCAGAGCAATATTCTATAATCCAAATGACTTTAATGATCTAAAAAGTAAGATTACAAAAAAAACAAAGCTTATTTTTGTTGAAAATCCTGGAAGCAACACTTTTGAATTTCAAGATTTATCTAAAATAGTTGGGTTAGCAAAAAAAAATAAAATTTATACAGCCATAGATAACACTTGGGGAACACCTTATTTTCTGAAACCAATTAAGCTAGGTTTTGATATGTCGATTGTCTCTGCAACAAAATATTATTCTGGTCATTCAGATGTAATGGGTGGCAGTTTAGCTATAAGTAAACGAGTTTTTAAATTAGTAGAAGCAACAAGTAAAGTTTCAGGATTAAGATTAGGCCCTGATGATGCGTATTTAATTCTAAGAGGTATTCGAACTTTAGATGTAAGATTGGAAAAACATCAGGAAAATGCTCTTAAAGTCTCCAAGTTTTTATCAAAACAGAAAAAAATAATTAAAGTTTTTTATCCATATAAAAAAGGTAGTCAAAATTATAAATTATGGAAAAAATATTATTCTGGGGCATCAGGTTTATTAGGATTTAAAATAAAATCAAAAAATAAAAACTCAGTGTTAAAATTTGTTAATTCTTTAAAACTTTTTGGGTATGGATTTAGTTGGGGAGGTTTCGAAAGCTTAGCACTTTACCAAACGCACCAAGCACTAGGTAAGAGACAATTTACACATATAAATAAAGATGAACATATAATAAGGATGCATATTGGACTTGAAGATCCTAAAGACATTATAGATGATATAAAACAAGCATTAAAATTTATTAAATGAGTTCAGAAAGTTTTACCATTAGCAAAAAAGCACTAATCACTTTAATTGCTGCTTCTATAGTTGTAATTATTTCTTTAGGAATAAGACAGACCTTTGGATTATTTTATTTTGATTTTAATACTGACTTAGATATTTCCATTTCTCATTTTGGTTTTGTTATGGGATTGCAGTTATTACTTTGGGGAGTATTCAGTCCGTTGTTTGGTGTAATTACTGATAAATACGGAGGAGCTGTTGCAATATTTATTGGTTTTGTTTTTTATTTAGTTGGGGTTTTGCTTTTTTATTCTGGCTATAATACTGGAGGTTATTTTACTTTAACTATAGGAGTGATGATTGGAATAGGCTTAGGCTCCACTGCAATAGGTATCCCAGTATCAGTAGTAGCTAAACATTTTCCAGCATCTAATAGAACAATTGCAACAGGAATTGTTACATGTGCAGGTTCATTTGGATATTTTGTATCACCTTTACTTGTAAGATATTCTTTAGTTGAAACAGGCTGGGAAAATACTCTTTTATATTTTTCTCTTCTTTTAGGATTAGGATTAGTGGTAGCTTTGTTTGTTAGTACTCCAAAAATACCTGTAGGAGTTAATCAAGATAACAATCAAACAGCAAGAGATGCTTTAAAAGAGGCATTCGCAAACAAAAGTTTTATTTATCTCACTTTAGGTTTTTTTGTTTGTGGTTGGCATATTGCTTTAGTAGCAACACACATTCCTACTTATATGGCAGACAAAGGTTTGCCTGACTGGACACCTGCAATGGTTTTA
>CACJYB010000040.1 GCA_902597515.1 uncultured Pelagibacteraceae bacterium | reverse complement strand
TAGCTATGATATCGGTATTAACACTGCTTCCTGCATTAATTTTAATTATTAAACCGTTTGGCAAATCATCTTAATGTTAGAAATCATACAAGATTTTTATAAAGCAATATCAATAATTGATTTAATTTATTTAATTTTAACAATTCTTTCTTTGATAAATTGTTACAAAAAGGGCTTCATTTTAAGTATTCTCTCCATGGCTAAATGGTTGCTTGCATACATAATTACATTGATTTTATTTCCAAAAATTAAACCATACATAAAAGATATAATTGATAATGAATATGTGCTCGATGTTGGTTTAGGAATAATAATATTTGTCGTTGTTATCTTTTTAGTTTTATTAGTTAATAAAGGAATCAGTAAAGCAGTTCGATATACAGGAATCGGTGGCTTAGATACAACATTTGGATTCTTTTTTGGTTTTATAAGAGCTTACATTATTTCCGTATGTATCTTTTCAGGTGTTCATATCGTTTATAATTATGATAAATGGCCAATAAATTTTGACAAATCATACGTCTTTCCATATTTAGAAAAAGGTAGTAGTTATCTGATAAAAGAATTTCCTAATGAAAAAACATATCAAGATTCCAAAGAAAAAATTAAAGAACTATAATCCAAGACTTAAAGAAGAATGTGGAGTTTTTGGTATTAGCAATGCAAAGGATGCTTCAGCTCTAACAGCACTTGGACTACACGCTTTACAACACAGAGGTCAAGAAGGTTGTGGAATAGTAACTTTTGATGGGGAAAAATATTATTCTGAAAAAAGATTTGGTTTGGTTGGTGATAATTTCAACAAAGAAAAAGTGCTTAACAATCTTAAGGGAAATTATGCAATTGGCCATAACAGATACAGTACGACTGGAAATAATATATTAAGAAATATACAACCTTTTTTCGCTGACACCAATGCAGGTGGAATTGGAGTTGCACACAATGGAAATCTTACCAATTCAATTGCTTTAAGAAATAAACTAGTTGAAGATGGAGCTATATTTTATACTACCTCAGACACTGAAACGATTGTTCAATTAATTGCTAAATCAAAAAGACCAAAAACAATTGACAAAGTAATTGATGCAATTTTTCAAATTCAAGGTGGCTATGCATTGGTGATGTTAACGCAAAACTCATTAATTGGGGTCAGAGATCCTTATGGAATTAGACCTCTAGTAATCGGTAAGCTTGGTAATAGTTATGTCTTAGCGTCTGAAACTTGTGCGTTTGATATAATTGGTGCAAAATTTATAAGAGAAGTTGAAAATGGTGAAATAGTTTTAATTGAAAATAATGAACTGAAAAGTATTAAACCCTTCCCTGCTAAAAAAGTTAGACCTTGTGTATTTGAATATATTTACTTTTCAAGACCAGACAGTCTAATCGGAGGAAAAACAGCTTATGAACACAGAAAAAATATTGGTAGAGAACTTGCAAAAGAAAATGATACTAATGCAGATATAGTGGTTCCAGTTCCAGACTCTGGAAATGCTGCTGCCATGGGTTTTGCTCAAGAGTTAAAAATGAATTTTGAACATGGATTAATTCGAAACCATTATGTTGGAAGAACTTTCATTGAACCAAGCCAGAAAATTAGAAGCTTAGGTGTTAAATTAAAATTAAATGCTAATCAAACAACAATTAAAAATAAAAAAATAATTCTAATAGATGACTCTCTTGTTCGAGGAACAACATCCTATAAAATTGTTAAAATGCTTTATGATGCAGGTGCAAAAGAAGTTCATGTGAAAATTGCGTGCCCTGAAATAAGATACCCAGATTTCTATGGTGTAGATACACCTACAAAAAAAGAATTGTTAGCAGCAAATAAAACAAATGATGAAATTTGTGAATATATTGGAGCTAAATCTTTAAGATTTTTATCAATAGAAGGATTATATAAAGCGATTGGTTTTGAAAAAAGAAACGAAACTTATCCGCAATTAACAGATCATTATTTCACAGGCGAATATCCTGTTAAATTAGTTGATGAATTAGGAGATAATAAAATAACTCAGTTATCTCTACTAAGCACTGGATCAAATAATTAAGTTATGAAAACAGTTAATTTTACTGAAATGAAAAATGGAACTAAGGAAGATTATGAGCTTCTTGAAAAATTTGAGAAAAACTTTGAAAGACAAACAGCTGAAAGAGTTTTAAATTATTTATCTAAACAAACTACAACTTTGGAAGGTTACAAAATTACTAGACTAGAGCATTCATTACAAGCTGCAACAAGAGCTTTTAAAAATAAAGAGAGTGATGAAATGGTTGTTGCAACTTTACTACATGATATTGGGGATGATTTAGCACCTATGAATCACTCTCAATATGCTGCATCTATACTAAGACCTTATGTTTCAGAAAGAACTTATTGGATTGTCCTACACCATGGTCTTTTTCAAACTTATTACAGCGCTCATCATTTAGGTGGTGACAGAAATGTAAGAGATAAATTTAAAGACCATAAATATTATCAAGACACTATAGATTTTTGTGAAAAATATGACCAATGCTCTTTTGACCCTGATTACAAAAGTATGACTTTGGATGATTTTAAGCCATTAGTAAAAAAAATATTCGCAAAAGAGCCTTATTATTATCTTTAAATTTAGATATAAATCACTACTTACAGCTCATGATTGATTCAAAAGAAAAAATTATAAATTATTTTAAATTAGGTATTAAGGAACCCAAAAATTTCAAAATTGGGATAGAGCATGAAAAGTTTTTATTTAACAATTTAAACAATAAAAGAATTGATTATCCAAAAATAAAAGAAATGTTTACAGCCCTGCTTGAATTTGGCTGGAATCCAGTTTTTGAAAAAGAAAATATCATTGCTCTTAATAAAGGTGGAAAAAATATAACTCTTGAACCAGGTAATCAAATAGAATTATCAGGAGATAAATTAAACCATATGCACGAAGCTTGTGCAGAGTCACAAGACTATTTGTTTGAATTAAAACAAGTTACAAAAAAATTAGATATAAAAATTGTTAGTGCAGGATTCGATCCAATATCTAAATTAAGTGAAATCCCAAATAATCCTAAACAACGATATGAATTGATGACTAAGGATATGCCTCTAGGTGGTGAACTTAGTTTAGATATGATGTATCGAACATGCGGTACACAATTAAATATAGATTATAGTTCAGAAGAGGATTTTATTAAAAAATTTAGAGTAGCAAACTCAATTGTACCTATTGCAATTGCTTTATTTGCTAATTCATCAATCGTAGAGAAAAAAAATAGCAACTATTTATCTTTTAGATCTAAAGTTTGGCAAAGTACTTCTAGAGGTGGATTACCTAAATTATTTTTCGAAAATATGAATTTTGAAAAATATACAGATTTTGTAATTAATTTTCCTATATTATTTATACAAAATGATGATCAGTATATTTCAGGTAGAAAATATATTTTTAAGGATTTTATGGAAGGAAAAATCCAAGAAATTGGAAATAGACTTCCGAATGAAGCAGACTTAACAACTCACTTAAGCACAATATTTACCGAGAATAGAGTAAAAAAGTATATTGAATTAAGATCAATGGATACATGTGGTTGGGATTGTTTATGTGCAGGACCAGCTTTCAACATAGGTATGCTTTATGGAAATTTAGACGAAGTTCATGAGCTAATTTCAACATGGGAAATCGATAAAATAATTAACGCCTATCTAGAGGCGCCACAAAAAGGGTTTAATACTCAATTAATGGGTAAAGATCTTCTTTATTGGTCATCTACGCTTTTAGATCTTTCAAGAAAAGGTTTAGAGAATAGAGATGTTTTAAGTAAAAAAGGTAATAACGAGACTGTATTCCTAAACCATCTACAAAAAGTAATTGATAATAAGACAACAAACGCAGATCATATGATTAGTAAATTTTCAAAAAACGAAAATTTAGACGAATTATATGATAAATAAAATTGTTGCTGTTCAAGGAAACCATCCTTCTAAACTAAATCCTTTAACGGATACAAGTATTTTTTTAGCAAACGAAATTCAAAATAAAAAATATAAAATTTTCTATTACGATCCAAAAGACTTATCAGTTGTTAATTCAAAAGTTACAGCTAAGGGTTTT
>CACJYB010000039.1 GCA_902597515.1 uncultured Pelagibacteraceae bacterium | reverse complement strand
GATAAAATGATCGAAAGATGCAAAGCCTACATTGATGCTGGTGCTGAAATAATATTTCCTGAAGCTCTTCAAGATGAGAAAGATTTTGAAAAAGTTCGTAAAGAATTAACTGGATATTTATTAGCTAATATGACTGAGTTTGGTAAGTCTAAATTGTTTAATTACAAAGAATTAGAAAATTTTGGGTATAATATAGTTATTTATCCAGTAACCTCACAAAGATTAGCAATGAAAAATGTCGAAGATGGGTTAAGAGACATTTATGCAAATGGACATCAAAATAATATTATTGATAAAATGCAAACTAGAAAAAGACTTTACGAATTAGTCGATTATGAAAAATATAATTCATTAGATGAAAAAATTTATAATTTTAGTACGGAAGGACATGAATAATGAGTGATGATATTAAAAAAGGCTTACTAGGTATTGTTGTAGATGAAACAGAAGTTTCAAAAGTAATGCCAGAAATAAATTCTCTTACTTATAGAGGGTATGCAGCTCAAGATTTATGTGAATATTGCAGATTTGAGGAAGTTGCATATCTTATTCTTAATAAGGATCTTCCGAATACTATCCAACTTAGACAATTTGAAAAAGAAGAGAGAAACAACAGAGAACTAACAAAAAATTTATATGAAATAATCAAACACATGCCAAAGAAATCTCATCCAATGGATGTTGCAAGAACAGCTGTGAGTGTAATGGGATTAGAGGATAAAGAAACTACAGATTCTTCTCCAGAAGCAAATATGAGAAAAGCTCTGAGAATTTTTGCAAAAACTCCTACAGCACTTGCTGCATTTTACCGAATAAGGAAAGGAAAAAAAATTATTAAACCAAAAAAAACTTTAACTTTTGCTGAAAACTTTTTCTATATGTGTTTTGGAAAAGTACCTCAAAAAGAAATTGTTAAGGCTTTTGATGTATCTCTAATTCTTTATGCTGAGCATAGTTTTAATGTTTCTACATTTACTGCAAGAACAATCACTAGCAGTTTGTCTGATATACATGGAGCAATAACAGGTGCAATCGCCAGTTTAAAAGGCCCACTTCACGGCGGGGCTAATGAAGAAGTGATGCATATGATGAACAAAATTAAAAAACCTGAAAATGCACTAAAATGGATAAATAATGCACTTAAAAATAAGGAAGTAGTTATGGGATTTGGTCATAGAGTTTATAAATCAGGTGACTCTAGAGTTCCAACCATGAGGAAATATTTTGCAAAAGTTGCAAAAATTAAGAAAGATAAAAAATTCGAGAAAATTTACGATATTGTTGAAAGGGTAATGATAAAAGAAAAAAACATATATCCTAATGTAGACTATCCTACAGGACCTACTTATCATTTAATGGGATTTGAAACTGATTTTTTTACCCCAATATTTGTAATTTCAAGAATTACTGGTTGGTCTGCTCATATAATGGAGCAACATGCTGCTAATAAACTTATTAGACCTTTAGCTAGCTACAAAGGAAACAAGCATCGAAAAGTGATGCAGTTAAATCAAAGATAATTTTTATTATTAACTAAATGCTTCTGCCCAAGTACCTTGTGTTGATGCTTTAGAATATTCTGTTGCACGACCTTCAAAGAAATTCATATGCTCAACCGCGTTAAGCATAGTATCAAGCCAAGTTAAAGGATTTTTTTCAATATCATAAATTCCTTCTAAACCTAATTGACTTAATCTTCTGTTTGCAATGAAACGAATATATTTTTTAACATCCTCAGCCGTTAATCCTTCCATTGGACCCATTTGAAATGCTAAATCTATAAAAGCATCTTCATGCTCTACTATAGTTCTGCAAGCTTCATAAATTTCTTTTTTTAGTTGTGGATTCCATGTTTCAGGATTTTCTTTAATAAAATCTTTAAATAATCTGATCATTGAATTGCAATGCAATGTTTCATCTCTTACAGACCAAGTAACAATCTGACCCATTCCCTTCATTTTATTATGTCTCGGGAAATTTAATAGGATTGCAAAACTCGCAAACAATTGTAGACCTTCCGTAAACGCACTAAACACAGCTATTGTTTTGGCAATGTCATGATTAGATTTAACATCAAAGCCTTGCATGTAATCATACTTGTCTTTCATTTCTTTATATTTCATGAAAGCTGAATATTCAGACTCTGGCATTCCAATTGTATCTAATAAATGTGAGTAAGCTGCAATGTGTACTGTTTCCATAGAAGCAAAAGACGACATCATCATTAAAACTTCTGTTGGTTTAAACACATTCATGTAATGTCTGATGTAACAATTACTTACTTCAACATCGGCTTGAGTAAAAAATCTAAAAATCTGAGTTAATAAATTTTTTTCAGATGGGCTAAGATTTTTTTGCCAATCTCGCACATCATCACCTAATGGAACTTCTTCAGGTAACCAGTGAATTCTTTGTTGAGTTAACCAAGCATCGTAGCACCAAGGATATCTAAATGGTTTATAAACTGGATTGGCTACTAACAAACCATTGTTATTTTTTTTTGGTTGAACTGCTTCTTTATTTATATTTTCTGCTACTGACATGATAAACACTCCTCGTACTCTTGTTCTTGACTTTCGTTTGATTTATTTTTGTAAACATTTGCTAAGATATCAGTTGATTTTGAGTCATTAACATTCTCAGCTCTTTGAATTGATTTTGATCTACAGTAATAAAGACTCTTTAAGCCTTTCTTCCAAGCATCAAAATGAATTTTATGTAATTCTTTCTTGTGAACATCTGCTGGTAAAAATAGATTTACTGACTGTGCCTGTGAAATAAATGGTGTTCTATCGCCACTTAATTCAATTATCCAATTTTGGTTCAGCTCAAATGCGGTTTTGAATACATCTTTTTCTAGATCAGTTAGGAAATTTAGATGATTAACAGATCCTTGATTTGTAGTAATACTAGACCACGTTTCTTCATCATTTTTTCCATGAGATTGAAGAATTTCTTCTAAATATCTATTCCTAACATTAAAAGACCCTGAAAGAGTTTTGTGTGTATAACTATTTGCAGCAATTGGTTCTACTCCTGGTGATGCTCCTCCACAAATAATTGAGATTGAAGCAGTTGGAGCGATCGCTGTCTTGTTAGAAAATCTTTCTTTGTAACCATACTCAGCCGCATCTGGACATGCACCTCTCTCCTCAGCTAAATCTTTAGAGGCTTGATTAACTTTTTCGTGGATATTTTTAAATATTTTTCTATTCCATGACTTTGCCATTACAGACTCAAGTGGAATTCTATTTTTTTGTAAAAATGAATGAAAGCCCATTACACCTAATCCAACACTTCTTTCTCTTTCAGCTGAATATTTCGCATCTTTAAATTGATCTGGCGCTTTGTTAATGAAATCAGATAAAACATTATCTAAAAATCTCATCACATCACTAATCATGTCTGGATCATCTTTCCACTCATCATATTTTTCTAAATTTAACGAAGACAAACAGCATACTGCTGTCCTATCTCTTCCGTCTTTATCAATTCCTGTTGGTAAAGTTATTTCGCTACATAAGTTAGAAGTTTTAACTGTAAGATTTGCTAACTTGTGGTGTTGTGGAATTTGTCTATTAACAGTATCAATATAAATTATATACGGTTCACCAGTTTCAATTCTTGCAGTTAATAATCTTATCCATAAATTTCTTGCAGAAATTGTTTGTTGAACACTACCATCTGCTGGACTCTTCAATGCCCACTGTTCATCAGTTTCTACAGCTCTCATAAACGCATCCGAAACTAAAACACCGTGATGTAAATTTAATGCTTTTCTATTTGGATCACCACCAGTAGGTCTTCTCATTTCAATAAACTCTTCTATCTCAGGATGATCAATTGGAAGATAACATGCTGCGGAACCTCTTCTTAATGATCCTTGACTGATAGCCATTGTTAAAGAGTCCATAACTTTTATAAAAGGAATTATTCCAGAAGTTTTACCAACTCTTCCTATTTTTTCACCTATTGATCTTAAGTTGCCCCAGTAACTTCCAATTCCTCCACCCTTAGCTGCTAACCAAACATTCTCACTCCATAAATCAAGAATACCTCCTAAGCTATCAGATGCCTCATTTAAAAAACATGAAATAGGCAATCCTCTTTTTGTACCACCATTTGATAAAACTGGTGTTGCTGGCATAAACCAAAGATTGCTTATATAATTATAAATTCTTTGAGCATGTAAATTATCATCTGAATATGTGCTTGCTACTCTTGCAAATAAATCTTGGTAAGATTCGTTTAAACCTAAGTATCTGTCTTTTAAAGTTGCTTTACCAAAGTCTGTAAGATTTGCATCTTTTGAACGATCAATTTTAATTATGA
>CACJYB010000038.1 GCA_902597515.1 uncultured Pelagibacteraceae bacterium | reverse complement strand
GGAATGTATTATGGTTTTCATAACTGGACAGCCTCGTTAACAGGTGGAGTTGTTGATGCTAAGTTTATTGCATTAATTAATACTGCGTTGGAGTCTCCGCTTGGCCAAGTATCAATGATACCTCTATTAGCTTGGATAGCAAAAAATGCTCCAGCACATTTAAAGGCAACCTTTTTTGCAGTTTTTGCATCGTTTACAAATCTTGCATTATCAGCAAGTGCATTAGGCACAAAGTATTTAAATGAAATATTTACTGTAACAAGAGAAGTGAAAGATAAAGTTTCAGGTGAAATACAAACTACAGCAGATTATTCCGAACTTGGAATACTGTTAATTTTTGTAACACTTTTAACATTAATTCTTCCAATTTTATTTGTATTTATAATTAATAATAGTAAATACAAAACTACTGAATAAAAATTTTATAAAATGAAAAAAATTTTCCTAGTGTATGGGCACTACAATGACAATTCATTTAATGCAGCAATTCGAGATGAATTCGTTAAGCAATCAAAAGTAAATGGAAATCAGGTAGATGTTGTTGATTTATATAAAGAGAAATTTAATCCTGTTTTTGCCGGCGAAGAACCTGATCAAGAAGTTTTAGATCATAGAAAAAGAATCGAAGAAAGCGATACAATTGTTTTAATTGCTCCAATTTGGAATTTTAGAATGCCAGCAATAGTTGAAGGTTGGATAGATAAAGTTTTAGCCCCACCTTGGGCGTTTAGATTTAAACAGTTGGTTGGAAATTATGGTTATCCAATTGGAAACTTAAGAGATAAAAAAGCTATAATATTCTGCACTTATGGTTCACCAAGATTAGCAATTACAACTTTTTTTTTAAACTTACCAATTAGAAGATTAAAAAGAGGAGTATTCCATATGTGTGGCATATATAACATTGTCTATAGAAGATATTTTGCAGTACCCTTTGTCAGTGATGCAAAGAGACAAGAATTTTTGAACGATGTTAGAAAAACCGCTAATAATCTTTAAAGCTGTAATCTTATATTTTTTCTTTATCTCATTTTCTTACGCTGAATTATTAAGCCCTAATAGCACTATAAGCCCGAAAGAAGTTATTAAAATTCAATTGAGTGGGCTTCAAAAAAATGATCTTGAATATAAAGATAGCGGCATAGAACAAACTTGGAAATTTGCTCACCCAAACAATAAGAGAGTAACAGGACCATTAAGCAACTTTAAGATGATGATAAAAAGCGACTCTTATGGGATGATGATTAACCACCTTAGTCACACAATAACTGAGCTTGGAAGTAGTGACAAATGGGCTCAATTTGAAGTTATCATTCTTGATAAGGACAAAATTTATCACAAATTCAATTGGCAAGTCGAAAAGTATACCTCTGAGGGAATTTTGAAAGACTGTTGGTTAACCACAATGGTATCCAGTCCAATCCCTCTTGGAAGCTCAATTTGATTTTTCACATATACATTTTTGTTTCGTAACAATTAAAAATTTAGTAGGAATCGCAGAATGAAAACAAAAACTAAAGTTGTAGTAGTTGGTGGAGGAGTTGTAGGGGTAAGTGCCCTGTATCATTTAGCAAAAAAGGGTTGGTCTGATGTTGTTCTAGTTGAAAGAAAAGAATTAACCTCAGGATCAACTTGGCATGCAGCAGGACTACTACCTTTATTTAATATGAGTTATTCAGTTGGACAACTTCATAAATATGCGGTTAATCTTTACAAAACATTAGAGGAAGAAACTGGAAAAAATGTTGGCTTTAGTGTTGTTTCAAATATTCGTCTAGCAAGTACAAAAGATAGAATGGATGAATACCATCAATACGCAGGCGTAGCTCGAACTATCGGAGTAGATGTTAAATTTTTGAAACCAGAACAAGTAAAAGAAATTTGGCCATTATGTCATACAGATGATTTAGTTGGCGCAATACAACACCCTGAAGATGGATATATTCAACCAGCAGATTTAACGCAAGCATTAGCAACAGGTGCAAGAAATAGAGGAGCAGAAATTTATAGAAACACAACTGTCCTATCAATGAGGCAAACTAAAGATGGATGGATTGTGGAAACAGATAAGGGATCAATAGAGTGCGAACATGTTATTTCTTGTTCTGGAAATTTTGCGAGACAAACAGGTGAAATGGTAGGATTAGATATTCCAGTAATACCTGTTGAACATCAATACATTGTTACAGAACCACATCCTGCAATTCAAAAAAGAAAAAAAGATGGATTACCAGAAATGGGTGTCTTAAGAGATAGTGATAGCAGATGGTATATGAGGGAAGAAGCTGGAGGATTGATTTTAGGTCCTTATGAAGATGGAGCACCAGCTTGTTATGTAGAAGGTCCATCAAAAAATTCAGAATATGAATTATTTCAAGAAGACTTAGACAGATTAGCTCCACACATTGAGGGTGCAATTCACAGAGTACCTGCGTTTGGAGAAGTTGGAGTAAAGAAAGTTTATAATGGAGCAATCTGTTATACTCCTGATGGAAATCCAATTGTTGGTCCTGCATGGGGACTTAAAAATTTTTGGATTAATGAAGGACATAGTTTTGGAATAACTGCAGCAGGTGGCGCCGGCTGGCAGTTAGCAGAGTGGATCGTTGATGGTGAACCTACAATTGATATGTTAGGAGTTGAACCAAGACGTTACGGTAACTATGCAACTAAATCTTATTTGAAAGCAAAAAATGAAGAAGCGTATAGCCATGTATTTATTGTTCACTATCCAGATGAAGAAAGACCAGCAGCAAGACCATTAAGAACAGCTCCTTGTTATGAACGAATGAAAAATTTAGGCGCTGTGTTTGGTCAGAAGTTTGGATGGGAAAGACCTAATTTTTTTGCAACAGATGGAATGGAACAAAAAGATGATTGGTCATTTAGAAGATCGAAATGGTTTGATGCTATTAAAAAAGAATGTCAAAATGTTAAAGAAAACGTAGGTCTTTTAGATATGACTGCGTTTGCAAAATGTAGAATTAGGGGACCTAAAGCAGAAGAATTTTTAGATTATTTAGTTGCAAACAAACTTCCTAAGAAAATTGGAAGAATAAATTTATGTCATGCTTTGAACACTAAAGGTGGAGTGCATTCAGAATTTACAATAATGAAAGAAGCGGAAAATAGTTATTATCTAGTTTCTGCTGGAGCAAATTTAAGATTAGACCATGATTGGATACAAAAATGGATGCCAGATGATGGATCTGTAATATTTGAAGATCTAACAAATAGTACAGGAGTTCTGGTAGTAGCTGGTCCAAAAGCAAGACAATTAATGCAAAAGGTTTCAACAGACGATTTTTCTAATGAAAATTTCAAATGGTTGACTGCTAAAAATGTTAATGTTGGATATGCTCCAGTAAATGCAATGAGAGTAAACTTTGTGGGTGAGCTTGGTTGGGAACTACATCATCCAATTGAATATCAAAACCATATTTTTGATAAATTAATGGAAGCAGGGAAAGATTTAGGAATTAAACCTTTTGGAATTAGGGCAATGAATAGTTTAAGAGTAGAAAAATCTTATAAACTAGTTGGTACAGAATTATCAATTGAATACTCACCATACGAGTCTGGTCTTGATAGATTTGTTCACCCAAATAAAGGAAACTTTATTGGATTAGAGGCACTTAATAAATGGAGAGAAAAAGGTTTTGATAATAAATTAGTTACTTTAGAGGTTCATAACACTAAAGATGCTGATGTGCTTGGAAATAACCCAATTTTTAAAGATGGAAAAGTTGTTGGAAGAGCAACTGGAGGCGAATTTGGATTTAGATTAGATAAATCAATAGCTCTTGCAATGGTTAAGCCTGATTGTTCAAATGTGGGCGACAAATTACAAGTTGATATATTAGGTGAAATGTACGACGCTACTGTCTTAGATGAGAGTCCATATGATTCAGAAAATAATTTATTAAGAGCTTAATGAAAATTTTAGTAGCTGTAAAAAGGGTTATTGATTACAACGTTCAAATCAGAGTTAAAGAAGACGGAACAGGTGTAGTTACTGACAATGTTAAAATGTCAACCAATCCTCCTGATGATAATGCAATAGAAGAGGCTGTAAAAATTAAAGAGGCTGGTAAAGCTACAGAAGTAGTTGCAGTAACTGTTGGAGAAGAAAAAGCTCAAGAAACAGTTAGGAAAGCTTTAGCAGTTGGTGCAGATAGAGGCATTCATGTGAAAGTTGATGGAATCCTAGAGCCACTCGCTGTTTCAAAAATTTTACAAAAAATAGTAGATAAAGAAAAACCAGATTTAGTATTTATGGGCAAACAAGCAATTGATGACGATTGTAATCAAACAGGCCAAATGTTGAGTGCTTTATTAAATTGGCC
>CACJYB010000037.1 GCA_902597515.1 uncultured Pelagibacteraceae bacterium | reverse complement strand
TAATTTCAAAACATGGGAATGATTTAGCAAAATTAGCAGAAAAAAATAAAGTTAATTTAGAATTTGAAGCATCAGTTGCTGGAGGTATTCCAATATTAAGATCAATTAAAGAGGGATTAGCAACAAACAAAATATCAAAAGTTTATGGAATTCTAAACGGCACTTCAAATTATATTTTAACTGAAATGGAAAATTCAAATGAAAATTTTGCTGACGTTTTAAAAAAAGCACAGATACTTGGTTATGCCGAACCTGGTAATCCTAAATTAGACTTAAATGGTTTTGACGCATTTGCAAAAGTTAGAATTTTGTCTGCTTTAGCATTTAACAGTAAAATTTCAAAACATAAATGTTTAATGGAAGGAATAGAAAAAATTGAATTAAAAGATATTAAAATTGCAAATCAATTAGATTTAAGAATAAAGCTGTTGGGAATTTCTGAGTTAAAGAATAATCATCTTTTTGAAACCGTTCATCCATGTTTGGTTAGTAAAAAATCTTATATTGGTAATGTTAACGGTGTAATGAATGCAGTAATTCTGCAAGGTAAACCTGTTGGAGAAAGTGTATTGCAAGGGGAGGGAGCTGGTCCAGGTCCTACTTCTTCATCATTACTTTCTGATTTATTATCAATTTTGCGTGGAAATATAAAAAAACCTTTCGGTGTTAGTGTTTCTAAGCTTAAATCCTTAAAGCCATATAATGTAAATAATTATGTAAATTCATTATATTTAAGATTTGAAGTAAAAGATAAGCCTGGTGTATTATCTGAAATAACTAATCGTTTAGCTAAATACAAAATTTCAGTTAAAAGGTTAATCCAAACGCCTGATAAGAAAAACAATAAGGCAACAATAGTTATTATAACTCATAAAACAACTGAAACTAATATTCATAATTGCCTGTCTATTTTCAAAAAAAATAAAAATATTTTAAAAACACCAACATTAATTAGATTGCTTGGTTAATGGAAATTTATTTAAAACTTTTTGAAGTTTTATTTCCTGTATTCCTAATAGTAGGTCTTGGATATCATTTGGGTAAAAAAAATCCCGATTTTGATACATCATTTATAACTACATACGCCGGTAATTTTGGAACTCCAGCTCTCGTTATTTTTGCTATTACTGCAGGTGGGGTAACTTTTGAGTTATTTAGTGAATATTTTGGTTATGCAATTATCTTATTAACATTATTTGGGATTATAGGTTTAATTTTTCTCGTTCTTATGAAGAAAGATTATATTCGAGAATTACCAACATTTATCTTACCAAATACTGGAAATATGGGTATTCCGATTTGTTTATTTGCCTATGGTGAATTAGGAATGGGTATAGCAGCTGCAATTTCATCTCTTATTGTTTTACTCCACTTTACTTTAAATATTTTTTTAGCAAAAAGAGCCTTTGATTTTAAAACAATATTAAAAAGTCCATCATTTTACGCAATTTTAATAACAGTACTCTTTTTGTATTTTGAAATACCATTTCCTCAATTTGTATTAAATACTGTAATGCTTTTAGCTTATGGAATGATTGTAATGATCCTTATGTCGCTAGGTGTTGCTCTTACACAGATGAAAGTATTTTCTTTTAAAGATGCATTAATAACTTCTTTTGGAAGAGTAATATTAGGTCCTATTATAGGATTTGCTGTTATAAAATTTTTTAATTTATCTGGTATACCAGCTGGTGTTCTGTTAATTCAGTCTTGTATGCCTAGTGCAATTTTGTGTTATTTGATTGCGCACATGTATTCTCCTAAAGAAATTGTAGATAATATATCTAGCACAATTGTAGTATCTACAATCATGTCCTTATTCACTATTCCGATAACATTATTCTTTGCTTTAAAATACTTCTATTAAGAGATATCCTTCTTTTATGAAGGCTATAATTTTAAATGCATCTGCTTGGATGATTGTTCCTGTAATGGATGCATTTGCTAAATATTTAAGCTCATCTATGGATGTTTTGCAGATAACGTGGGCAAGATATTTTTTTACTGTAGTCTTTACATTATCCCTAATGCTTATTTTTTATAGGCATTCATTAGTTTGGACGAAAAAACCAGCCCTTCAATTAATTAGAGGATTAATTTTTGTTTTTTCTACTTATTTATTCTTTTATGCAATATCGGAAATTTCACTTCCCAAAGCCTTAACCTTAGCTTTTGTTGCTCCAATTTGTGTTACAGCCTTATCTCCATTTTTTTTAAATGAGAAAGTAGGGGTGAAGAGGTGGACCGCTGTATCATTGGGATTTATTGGAACTTTAATTGTAATAAGACCTGGCTTTATAGAACTTAATTTAGCTACCATGGCTGCTTTAGGTAATGGAATTTGCTATGGGTTTTATCTTATTATCACGCGGAAGCTCAGTACCTCTGACAATCCTCTTTTAACCCTTTTACTATCGGGTTTAATAGGAACCATTATAATTAGCTTATTTATGCCCTCAGTTTGGGTTAATCCAACGACAAATCAGTGGATTTTAATGGCTTTAATCGGCCTTATAGCCTCTGTAGCGCATCTTTTTCTCATATTATCACTCAAATACGCTGATGCTTCAAAATTAGCTCCTTTGGGCTATACAGAGATAATTACTAATATACTAATTAGTTATTATTTCTTTCATGAATTGCCAGATAACTGGACTTATTTAGGTTTATTTATCATTGTAATCAGTGGTCTATATATTTCTAGAAGAGAATATTTGCTTACTCGTTCTAATTAATAGTAAAAAAATAGTTACTAATATATAATTTAATACTTTAATATATATGATTAAACTACTGTAATTATTATATTTTTTTATATTATAAATATAGATAATACAAAACAAATTATCAAATAAATTGCTATTATCTTAAATAGATAAAGACACAAATAGCAATACTAATAAAGAAAATAAACCATAATACTTAAAAGTGTTTAATATCAATGGTTTTATTAGCTAATTAAACTCAAAATTCAAAATTTTTATTTTAATAAGTGTGTAGAG
The DNA here is from genome assembly GCA_902597515.1 of uncultured Pelagibacteraceae bacterium. Classification (GTDB taxonomy): domain Bacteria; phylum Pseudomonadota; class Alphaproteobacteria; order Pelagibacterales; family Pelagibacteraceae; genus Pelagibacter. The sequence continues at coordinate 1,891 of CACJYB010000037.1, read as the reverse complement.
GAACAAAAATTTATAAAAATTCTATAAAAATTGAAACTAAATTTAGCCTTGGTATCATTAAAAAGTAGAGCAATGCAGTTATAGAATATCCGTTTTAAACGGCCATAGAGGTGCTTTATTTTGTTATATCTCGATATATAGTGCAACTGAAGGGTGAATATTACTATTTTTGTTTAAACAAGCTTAAATATTAAAAAAACGTTGATTTTACAAGTCTTTTTGACCATAAAATAGGTCAAAAAATCCACTAAATATCAACTTTTTCAGATCTCAATAAACGGAGTTTTGTCTTAATTCCACCTCTCCCTGAGTATCCACCAAGGCCTCCATCAGACCGAATTACTCTATGACAGGGTATTTTGGGGGCATAAGGGTTTTTTCCACATGCATTAGCTACAGCACGAGATGATTTAGGCCTTTTTATTGCAATTGCTACCTGTTTATAGGTTTTAACAGTGCCTTTTGGTATAGTTTTAAGGTAATTCCAGACTTTTAATTGAAATTTAGTACCTTTCATCAATAAAAATTTAAAATAATAAAGCAGACTATAAAGAAAACAGTTAAAATTGAAAGATAAATAGTTTCCAGGGTTTTTCCAGATTTTCTATAATTAATAAAGCTTAATATTGCAAAACCAAAAGATGTTATTAAGAAATATATCGGTTCAATTACTCCGTCTATGCCCATTTTTAAACGATATTTCATACTTTTTGTCCACACAATGTCGTTAATTGTCCTTTTTATAAATAAATTATTTTATTTGACATTATAAAATTGTTAATATATTATTAACGATAATTAATTGTTATCAATAGTAATAATATGAATGAATTAACTACAGACTTAAAATCATTACACGAGGCAACTTTAAATAACCTCAAAAGCTCAAAGGCAAATAATACTTTAAGAGCTTATAAGTCGGACTTTAATGATTTTGGGGCATTTTGTGCAAAACATAGCTTAAGTTCTATGCCAACAGAACCAAAAATTGTCTCATTATACTTAACTCATCTCTCTAAAAATTCAAAAATAAGCACATTACGAAGAAGACTTGTGTCAATTAGTATGGTTCACAAGCTAAAAGGTCATTATTTAGATACAAAACATCCAATTATTGTTGAAAATTTAATGGGTATAAGGAGAGTTAAAGGAAGCATTCAAAAAGGAAAAAAACCTATATTAATCAATCATTTAAAAATATTAATTAATGCAATAAATGATCAAAAAATTGAAGAAATTAAGAAGTTAAGAGATAAGACAATAATCCTAATTGGCTTCGGGGGTGGTTTTAGAAGAACTGAGCTTATTTCTATTGATTATGAGGATTTAGAATTTGTTCCCGAAGGTCTTAAAATTATTATCAAGAGATCAAAAACAGATCAATTTGGCGAAGGAATGATCAAAGGGATACCCTACTTCACAAATGAAATTTATTGTCCAGTTAAAAACTTAAAAAAATTTTTAGAAATTTCTAAAATTCAATCTGGACCTATTTTTAGAAGATTTACGAAAGGTTTATCATTAACAGAGAAAAGGTTGACTGACCAATCTGTAGTTTTATTAATAAAAGAATATTTGAAATTAGCAGGTATCGAAAATAAAAATTTTGCTGGTCATAGCTTAAGATCAGGTTTTGCAACAGCAGCTGCTGAATCAGGAGCTGATGAGCGAAGCATAATGGCTATGACAGGTCATAAAACAACACAAATGGTTAGAAGATATATCCGAGAAGCGAATATTTTTAAAAATAACGCACTCAATAAATTGAAAATTTAAATATATTAAAAATCTCTTTTATAAAAAAGCATAGATTTATTTAATATGTAATCAAAATTATTTACTCCAGATATATTTAAACTTATTTTTTGTATTAAAAATCATACTTATTATA
>CACJYB010000036.1 GCA_902597515.1 uncultured Pelagibacteraceae bacterium | reverse complement strand
AGATTCATGTCTGCTCTTGGAAAAGAAGATCCTTTATATGAAATTGACTCATTACCTTTCTTAGCAACTACTTATGATGATGCTATGAAATTATATGAAGCTTCAAAACCATATATTGTTAAGAGTCTCGATGAAAAAGGATTGGTATTTCTTTATGCAGTGCCATGGCCTGCACAAGGACTTTACAGTAAAAAGCAAATTAAAAAAGTTGGTGATCTAAATGGATTAAAATTTAGAGCATACAACTCTGCAACAATAAGAATTGCGGAGTTAACAGGAATGGCGCCAACTAAAATTGAAGCAGCTGAAATTAGCCAAGCTTTTTCTACAGGTGCAGTGGAAAGTATGATTACTTCTCCTACAACCGGTAAAAATAGCAAGATTTGGGAAAATGGTGTCAAATATTTTTATGATATAGCAGCATGGTTTCCAAAAAACATGATCATAGCTAATAAAGCAGCTTGGAATAAACTTGATAAAGCAACTCAAGATCTAGTAATGAACCAAGCAGCAATTGCTGAAGAAAAGGGTTGGGAATTATCTAAACAAGGTAATACTGGAGACAAGAAAGCTTTAGCAGATGCTGGAATGGAAGTAGGCGAAGTTAATTCAGCTTTGAAAAAACATTTTGAAAAAGTTGGAGCAACAATGTCTGAAGAATGGAAAGCAAAAGCTGGAGACAGAGGTGCTGCAGTTTTATCTGCTTACAAATAAATAGTCTTAAAAAAAAGGCCAACTTGTAGTAAGTTGGCCTTTTTACTAAATGTTTCAATCAATAAACAATAATCTAAATAAACTTTATAAATTTTCAGGATATTTAGCTGCTTTTTTTTTAATACTTGTTGCAGTTTTTATTTTAATTGGAATTTCCTCAAGGATTTTTGGTTTTTACATAAGGGGTTTAGCTGAGTACTCAGGCTACTGCATGGCTGCAGCCTCTTTTTATGCTTTAGCATTTACTTTTGTTGAGGGTGGACATATTCGAATTACTCTTTTTTTAGAAAAAGCCTCTTCATCTTATAAGAGATTTTTAGAAATATGGTGTCTGATCGTAGCAACAATTTTTTCAGGTTATTTGTCATTTTACTTATGGAAAATGTTATTAATCTCTTATGATTTTCAAGAGAGAAGCGAAGGTGCAGATGAGATCTTAATTTGGATACCTCAAACTAGTGTTGCTATTGGATCTTTAATTTTTTTTATAGCTGTTTTACATAAATTTATTTTAACAATTTTAAGTAAGAATGACTGAAATATTTCTCATAATATTTTTTATAAGTGTACTTTTATTCTTTCTTGGATCTGGCATCTGGGTAGCGATAAGCATGATAGGAGTTTCAACAATTGGGATGATGCTATTTACTTCAAGACCAGTTGGGGATGCTATGGCAACTACGATATGGGGAACTTCATCATCATGGACATTAACAGCTTTACCATTGTTTGTTTGGATGGGTGAAATATTATTTAGGACTAGGTTATCTGAAAATTTATTTGCCGGACTATCACCATGGATGCAAAAATTACCCGGTGGATTAATTCATGTAAATGTTGTTGGTTGTGCACTTTTTGCTGCAATCTCTGGCTCTTCTGCTGCAACCGTTGCAACAGTAGGCAAGATGTCTATCCCGGAACTAAGAAAAAGAAAATATCCAGAAAAAATTTTGTTAGGCAGTCTAGCAGGCTCAGGAACTTTAGGACTTCTTATTCCTCCTTCAATAATATTAATAATTTACGGAGTAACTGTTCAAGAGTCTATAGCAAAGCTATTCATTGCAGGAATTATTCCAGGGATAATGATTGCACTTATATTTATGTCTTACGTGATTATCTGGTCTTTAATAAATAAAAAAAGCATGCCAAAATATGTAGAAAATTTTTCCTTTCTAGAAAAAATAAAAAAATCAAAACAACTATTACCAGTAATTGTTTTAATATCAGCTGTGATCGGATCAATATACACTGGAGTTGCAACAGCAACTGAGGCTGCTTCTTTAGGTGTAGTAGGGGCTTTAATTTTATCTTACTTTCAAAAGAGCTTAACCATTGAAACATTTAAACAATCCTTATTGGGAGCAACTAAAACTTCTTGTATGATTGCTTTTATTTTAGCTGGCTCTACATTTTTATCATTAGCTATGGGATTTACTGGTCTTCCAAGAAATCTAGCTATCTGGATACAAAATATGGAGCTATCACCTTATGTATTAATTTTTGTATTAATGATTTTTTATATTATTCTTGGAATGTTTCTTGATGGAATTTCAGCCGTAGTATTAACAATGGCAATCATTGAGCCAATGATAAGACAGGCTGGTTTTGACATGATTTGGTTTGGAATATTTTTAGTTATCGTAGTTGAGATGGCTCAAATCACACCACCAGTAGGATTTAATTTATTTGTCTTACAGGGAATGGCCAATAAAGATATGGGATTTATTGCAAGAAGTGCTTTTCCATTATTTTTATTAATGATACTCGCAGTTGTTCTTGTTGTTATTTTCCCTGAAATTGCATTATGGATGCCTCAAAAAATGGTTCAAAATATAAATTAATATTTTGATTGTTTTGTTCCATCAATAATTTGTTTTAACTCTGTATACTCTTCGCAATTACAACTTTCTAATACTTTTAATCTTTCTTTTGCTAAATCTAATCTATTTGTAACAACGTATAATTCACCTAAATATTCGTTAATACCAACATGATTTGGATCAATTTCTAAACCTAGAAGATAATATTTTTCTCCATTTTCAAAATCTCCAAGTTTCCTGGTTGTAAATCCAAGATAGTTTAAAGTATCTGCTTGGAGTGGTTTTTTTTTGTTTGATTTAATTAATAAGGCTTGAGCTTTTTCATAACGTTTGTTGGCTTTTTCTATTTTTCCTTTTTTTTCATATTTTTTAGCTGCTTTAATTAAAGTAACAGCTTTATCGTAATTAGATTTTACTTTACTTGAGTCGCCCCCATCACTTGAACTTCCAGCAGAGTAAGAATTAGATGATAATAAAATTAATGTTAATAGTGTTAAAAAGGTTTTTTTAATCATATAAATTTTTTCATTTGGTTAAGTGGTTTTAATTGCAGTCCATTTTCTATTAAATTTTTCCTAATTGATTTTGCAGTAGACAATGAACTTTCATTATCCCCATGTATGCACACAGAGTCTATTTCACAAGGTATCTGCTTTCCACTGTGACAATTAAGTGACTGATTTTTTACCATATTTAATACGTGTTTTTTAGCTTCTTCTGGATCAGTAATAAGAGCATGTGGTTTTTTTCTAGAAACTAAATTCCCATCATCTTCGTAATTTCTGTCAGCAAATATTTCACAAGCTATACGCATGTTTAGTTTTTTAGCTGCTTCTTCCATTTTAGATCCTGTAGGAACCAAATAAATTAAATCTTTACTAATCTCGTTTACAGCTTTTGCTAAAGTAGTAGCTAAATCTATATCCTCACAAGCCATATTATTTAAAGCTCCGTGTGGTTTTATGTGAGTAACATTCTCTCCATGATCTTGAGAAATTTTTTGAAGAATTTCGTATTGATCAATAATTAATTGCCTTACCTCATTAGGCGAAAGATTCATTCTTTGCCTTCCAAAATTTTCAGGGTCATTAAATGATGGATGCGCCCCAATACTAACACCATTTTTTTTTGAAATTTGAACCACTTGATTCATCGACTCATCATCACCCGCATGATAGCCACATGCGACATTTGCAGAATTAACTATTTCTAGTAAATCTGGATCATACTTATTTGAATGATGTTTTGATTTTTCACCTAAATCACAATTTATATTAATTTCCATAGTCTCTAATGTTAAGTATAACATGTCATGATAAAAAATATATCAAATCTTGGTGACGCAGCTTTGTACTGTGACTTTGGTAATGAAGTAAACAAATCAATTAATTCACAAGTAATAAAATACTTTAAAACTATTAAAGAAAAAAAATTTGAAGGGATCAATAATTTAACACCTTCATATAATAAATTAATTATTTCTTATGATCTAAAAAAAACAACTTTTAAAGAAGTTAAAAAATTTATAGAAAATATTAATATTGAAGATTCAAAAAAAACAAACTCCAAAAAATTGGAAATACCAGTTTGTTGTCACGAAAATTTCTCTATGGATATTAAAAGATTAGAAAAAATATTAAAATTAAGTAGAGAAAAAATTTTAGAGAATTTTTTAAATAAGGAATACTTCTGCTACATGACAGGCTTTATTGCTGGCATGCCTTTTCTTGGTGACTTAGATGAAAATATGCGAGCGCAACGTTTAGAAACTCCAAGAGTAAAAGTACCCAAGGGGTCTGTTGCATTAACTGAGCAATTTGCAAATATTTATACATTTGAAAGCCCAGGTGGATGGAATATTTTAGGAAATACACCTTTAGATATCTTTGATAGTTCAAAAGAAGATAAACCAAATCTAATTAACCCGGGAGATACAGTAATTTTCAAGGAAATTTCCTTAGATCAGTACAAAAATTATAATGAGTAGTAATTATTTAGATATAATCAGACCTGGAATTAATACTACCTTTCAGGATAAAGGCAGGGATCATCTTTATCATATTGGTATCCCTTTTAGTGGTGCTATGGATAATAGAAATTATCTCATAGCTAACAAACTTGTTAATAATAATTTAGACTCTGCAGTGATAGAGTTTGCATATCAAGGTCCTCATATAAAGTATTCAGGAGAAAAAATTAATTTTGCTGTTACTGGAGATGTAATTTTTTCAATTAAAAAAAATAATGCTGAAATTGAGGGCAATTGCTATCAAAGCTATCAAATTGAAAATGGAGATGAGATAAATATCCTTTCTACAAATAAGTCAGTTTATGGATATTTGGCATTAGGTGGAGAACTCGATTTAAAATTTCAATGGAATAGTTGTTCTATAAATACGAAAGCAAATATTGGATCCAATGATGGAAAAAAATTAGATACAGGACAGAGAATTAATTTTAAAAAAATAAATTCGAATAAAGATGTAAAAAAAATAAATTATTTAAATAACAAAATAGAAAACATTAGGGTAATGAAGGGTACAAATTTTGATTATTTTTCAGAGCAAGGAAAACAAACTTTTTATGAGAAAGAATTTATCGTTTCAAAACTTTCAGACAGAATGGGTATGAGGCTTGAAGGTCCTAAAATAGAAAATATCGTTAATACCAATATTAAATCAGAGGGATTAATCAAAGGTGTTATTCAGGTACCTGCTGATGGTAATCCAATAATAATGCTTTCAGATCATGGCACTGTTGGTGGCTATCCAAAAATTGGTGCTGTCGCAAGTGTAGATTATGATCGATTGGTACAAATGGCACCAGGATCAAAAATAAAATTTAAAGAGAT
>CACJYB010000035.1 GCA_902597515.1 uncultured Pelagibacteraceae bacterium | reverse complement strand
TTATTCCCAATTTTAAGAGAGAAAAGAAATCAGATGGTTGGTGAACTTTCTGGAGGTCAAAGACAACAAGTGGCTCTTGGTAGAGCTTTAATGATTAAACCCACAGTTTTAATGTTAGACGAGCCAACTGCAGGTGTATCACCAATTGTGATGGACGAATTATTTGATCATATTGTAAAAGTTAAAAGAACAAATGTTGCTATCTTAATGGTAGAACAAAATGCAAAACAAGCCTTAAGCATTTCAGATAGAGGCTATGTATTGGTCACTGGAGAAAATCGCTATTCAGGAACTGGAAAAGAATTATTAGACGATCCAAGAGTAAGAAGCTCTTTTTTAGGAGGGTAACATGGATTTTGTAAATGCGATAATTCTTTTATTAAATTATATTTTTATTCCTGCATTAACTTATGGTTCTCAGTTAGCACTGGGTGCAATCTTTGTAACACTAATCTATGGAATTTTAAGATTTGCAAACTTTGCAACTGGTGACATGATGTCTTTTGGAACCATGGCAACGATTTTATTTACATGGTATTTTCAATCTTTAGGTGTTTCTTTAGGGGTTTTACCTACCGCTTTGTTAGCTATTCCATTTGGAGTTATTTTTATGATTCTCTATATGCTTTTAATTGATAAATTTGTCTTCAAATATTACAGAAATCAAAAAAGTCCTCCTGTCCAGTTTGCAATGGTAAGTATAGGTGTAATGTTTGTGACACAAGCAGTGGTAAGAATTATTATTGGACCTAGTGACAGAAGATTTTTTGATGGAGAAAAATTTATTATTAAGGCTCGAGAATTCAAAGAGATGACAGGTTTAAACGAGGGTCTCGCATTGAAATCAACTCAAGTGATAACTATTTTTGTAACGATAGTTTTAGTCTCTTTATTGTTTTGGTTTTTAAATAGAACCAAAACTGGAAAAAGTATGAAAGCTTATTCTGATAATGAAGATCTTGCTTTGTTATCAGGTATTGATCCAAAAAAAATAGTTTTAGTTACATGGGTAATTGCTGGAATTTTAGCTACAATAGGTGGAGCATTGTATGGTTTAGATAAAAGTTTTAAACCATTTACTTATTTTAACAATATGCTTCCTATTTTTGCTGCCGCAATTGTCGGAGGAATTGGAAATCCATTTGGAGCTTTTTTAGGCGGATATGTAATTGCTTTTTCTGAAATATTGCTCACTTATGCATATAAAAAATTCTTTATGTATATTTTACCAGAAAGTATGGAGCCAAATAGTTTAGTTCAGTTACTATCTACTGATTATAAGTTTGCAGTCTCATTCTCTATTCTTGTAATTGTTTTAATTTATCGACCTTCGGGAATATTTAAGGGGAAAGTATTGTGAGAAAAAACCTAAATGTAATTGCAGCTTACAGCATCATGATGGTGCTTATTCTAATGGTTGGAATATTTCAATCTTGGAATATTGCATTATCAATTTTTAATCTTTGTTTGATTTCTGCAGTGATGACAATGGGAGCAAATATTCAATGGGGATACGCTGGCTTAATTAATTTTGGAATTATGGGATATACAGCTTTAGGTGGTTTAGCTGCGGTATTGATATCTGTAGATCCCGTTCAAGAAGCCTGGAGGGCAGGAGGTTTCGACATTCTAATGTCGTTATGGCTCATAGTAGTAATGGTATTAGTTATACGCTTTGTTTTAAAAAGATTTGAAAAATCAAAAATAAGAACATACAGCATAGCTGCAATAATAATTTCAGGTATTTTGCTTATTAGATTTTCTGCAGAGCCAGGTATTGAAGCTATTGAAGCAGTTGATCCTGCTAAAACTGGTTTCCTAGGGGGGTTTGGATTACCAATTATATTTTCTTGGATAGTTGGAGCCCTTTTTGCAGGGGGTTTAGCATTTATAGTTGGAAAAGTTGCACTTGGTCTTAGAGCAGATTATTTAGCTATTGCTACTCTTCTTATTTCTGAAATTGTTATTGCAATTATTAAACATGAAGATTGGCTCACAAGAGGTGTAAAAAACGTTATTGGATTAAAAAGACCCGCACCATATGAAGTAGATCTTCAAACGACAGATTGGTTTATTAAATTAGTTGAAAAGTTTAATTCAGGAAAATTAAGTGTAATTGAGAATTTAGCTGATAGACAAGCTGCTCTAAATCAACTTGTAATCGAAGGCTCATCAGTATTTGTAAAATTATGTTACTCTGGATTATTCTTAGTAGTAGTAATTATTCTTTTAATTTTAACTCAAAAAGCTCTTTATTCTCCTTGGGGAAGAATGATGAGAGCAATAAGAGATAATGAGGAAGCTGCAAATGCAATGGGTAAAAATGTTGTTAAACAACATTTGTTAATTTTTATTTTAGGTTCAGCTATTGTTGGAATTGCTGGTGCAATGTTGGTTACTCAAGATGGTTTATTTACCCCAGGAAGCTATAGACCTATGAGATATACATTTTTGATTTGGGTGATGGTAATTGTCGGAGGAAGTGGAAATAATTTTGGAGCAATTTTAGGAGGATTTGTTGTTTGGTTCTTATGGATTGAAGCTGCACCAATATCATTATTTTTAATAAATTTTTTCACATCTGGAATTCCTGAAACAAATGCACTTAAAGCTCATTTAATTGAAAGTGTTCCTTATTTCAGATTTTTACTGATGGGATTAGGATTATTATTCATAATGAGGTATCGACCTAAAGGTATACTTCCTGAAAAAATAGAAATAAAGTAAACCAAATGAAATATATTATATTAGGTGCTGCTGCTGCTTGGGCTTTGTATATGGCTGATAAGTATTTATTCTTTTAATGAATAAAAATCTTTCGTTACTTATTTTAAGTCAGATTTTTGCTTTTACAGCTGCCCCAGTCACCGTTTTTTTAAGTGGTATAATTGGTTCGAAATTTAGTCCAATAAAATCTTTAGCAACTCTTCCGATGGCTTTGTCAGTTGTTGGAATTGCGTTATTTGCTTTTTTTGCTGCAAAATTAATGAGTATAATTGGACGAAAATTAGGATTTATTTATGCATCAATAGGAACAAGTCTAGCATCTCTTTTAACTGCATACTCTATAATAATAGAAAGTTTTATCTTATATAATTTGGGATGCTTTTTAATTGGTGGAGGAATAGCTTTCAGTCATCAATATCGTTTTGCAGCAGTTGAGGTTGTAGATAAGGATTACGCACCAAAAGCAATTTCTATCATTTTGTTAGCAGGAATAGGTTCGGCGTTTATTGGACCAAATATTGCAAATATTTCTAAAGAATTTATTTCAGATCACATGTATGCTGGTTCATATCTTGCCCTTGCTATTTTATCTATCTCATCAACAATATTTTTAATTTTTTATAAGGAACCAAAAATGATATCTAGCAATCAATATAAAACTGGAAGAAGTTTTTTTGAGCTTATCTCTCAACCTAGATTTCTACAGGCACTGATAGCTTCAGCTTTTGCATATGCTGTAATGACTTTTTTAATGACAGCAACCCCCATAAGTATGCATTTGATGGAGAAAATAAGTTTATCAAAGACTGGATTTGTTATTCAGCTTCATATAGCAGCCATGTTTTTACCTTCATTAGTTACAGGAAATTTAATTAAAAGATTTGGTCATAGTAAAATAATGTATATGGGAGTTTTATTGTTTTTAGTCACAATTATTACCAGTTTATTTGAACAGAATTATATTAACTATATGGTTGCACTTATTTTCCTGGGGCTGGGGTGGAACTTTCTATTCATTTCAGGAACAAGCTTACTTGTTTTGTGTTACAGAGAAGAGGAAAAATTTAGAGCTCAAGGGTATAATGATTTAATTGTTTATTCTATACAAGCATTAGCCAGTTTGTCTGCTGGAGTATTTCTAAGCTTAACTAGCTGGAAAACTATGAATTTGATATGTTTGATTTTTCTAATTATCATAGCTCTATCTACCATAAGAGCTGACTTAAAAAAAAACCCCAGTAATTAAATTACTGGGGTTTTTTGAATTAAGATAAAAAATTATCTTTGTTTTTTAGTTTTGAATTTTCCGCCTTTAACTTCTTGTTCTAAGAAAGAACCTTCAGCTTCACCAACACTAGTAAAAGTTACTCCAGTAGCACCTTCGTAATTAATCTTTTTACCTTTTGCTAGTAAGTCTAAACCTTTCTTAAGTTCACCTGGATAAATTTTAGTTCCAGGAGCATTAGCAACATCCATTACATTTTTTGCAATTGATGCTCTGTCAGCAGAGTTACCTGCTTGCATTGCAAGAACGATTAAAGCAGCTGCATCGTAAGATTCACCTGTGTAAGGACCAGAAGCTTCTACACCTCCAGCTTTTGCAACTTCAGCAAATATACCCGCACCTTTACCAGTAGAACCTGGTAATGATCCAAATGATTTACTTAAATCTTTTCCGAATGCATCAACTAAAGATTGACCAATCATACCATCTGATAAAATAAATCTATCAAACGCACCAGAGTCTAAAGAAGCTTGAATAATTCCTTTTCCTCCTTGGTCAAGATAACCAATAACTGCTACGGCATCACCACCAGCAGAAGCAAGAGTTGCTACTTCAGATGAGTAATCTGCTTTTCCATCTTCGTGAGCAGTTACAGTTGTAACCTTAATACCATGAGCTTCAACTGCTGCTTTGTAAACATCAGCTAAACCTTTACCATAGTCATTGTTAGTATAAGTGATTGCAACACTTTTTACTTTTCTGTCTTTAGTTATATCAGCTAAAATTTGACCACCTCTAGCATCTGATGGAGCAGTTCTAAAGAAATACCCTTTGTCATCTAGAGTTGTTAATCCTGGAGAAGTAGCTGAAGGTGAAATCATTACTACACCATTTGGTACAGCAACGTTAGTTGCAATAGCACCAGTTACACCTGAACAGTCTGCTCCCATAATTGCAGCTACACCACCTGAAATTAAACCTTCAGCTGCAGCTGTTGCCGCTGCCGAGTCAACACAAGTTGAGTCTGCTCTTACTGGCTCAATTTTTTTTCCACCTAATAGCGAACCTGAATCAGAAGCTTCTTTAAATGCAAGCTCTGCAGATGCAGCCATAGCTGGAGTTAGAGATTCAATAGGACCAGTGAACCCTAAAATGATCCCCATTTTAATCGAATGTCCGTCTGCCATTACATTTGAACCAAAACTTGATACAAACATAAATACAGCGATAAATAGTTTTCTCATTATCTTCCTCTTTATTGTTAACAATTTATAAAAGCTAATTTAAGTATGAATACAATCAATATTCAATGACAAAATTATCCTATTTTAGATGGGTTAATTGATACGGATTATCTTATTGAGAAAGGGTCTAGAGAAGGTTCGTCTGATGTGTAGAACCAAGTTGTTTTTACTCTTGTATAGTCTTTAATTGAATCAATTCCTGCTTCTTTACCATATCCACTATCCTTGATACCCCCAAATGGAGCTGAGGGTGAAATTAATCTATAAGTATTTACAAAAGTTATTCCTGCTCGGATAGCATTAGATACCCTCATGCCTCTTG
>CACJYB010000034.1 GCA_902597515.1 uncultured Pelagibacteraceae bacterium | reverse complement strand
ATGAAAAATGGCAATTTAGTTGAAATTGGTCAAACCAAAAAAATATTAACCAATCCACAAGAAAATTATACCAAAAGTTTAGTGAGCTCAGTTCCACCAACTAATAAAAAAATTTCAAGATTTGTAATAGTTGAAAAAGAAAACAGTGACAAAAAAGAAAAAAATATCAAGATATTAAATAGATGGTCAAAGAAAGAAATTAGAAGTCAAGATTTAGTTCAGATAAAAAATTTAAATAAAAGTTTTGATGATAATTTTTTTACAGAAAGTTCTAAAAATTCTGTGATGGCTGTTAATAATGTTTCATTTGAAATAAAAGAGGGTGAATCTTTTGGCTTGGTAGGAGAAAGTGGGAGTGGAAAATCTACAATTGCTAAAATGATTGTAAATTTATTTAAACCTACATCTGGCGATATTTTCTTTGACAACGTTTGTATAACTAAAATTAAACAGAGATCTGAATTAATGAAATTTAGAAAACAAATTCAAATGATATTTCAAGATCCTTATTCTTCACTAAATGGAAGATTAAAAGTAAAAGATATAATTGCAGAACCAATTATACTCCATAACTCATCTATATCTTCTTTAGATTTAAATAATTATATTTATGATTTACTGGAGTCTGTAGAATTAACTCAAAAATCTGCAGATAGATATCCACATGAATTTTCTGGAGGACAGAGGCAGAGAATATCAATAGCAAGAGCACTTGCCACACAACCAAGACTTTTAGTTTGTGATGAACCTACCTCTGCTTTGGATGTAAGTATCCAAGCCCAAATATTAAATTTACTTAAAGATCTTCAAGATCAATTAAATTTAACAATATTGTTTATAAGTCACGACTTACCCGTTGTTAGACAAATGTGTGATAGAATTGGAGTCTTAAAAGATGGCAAATTATGTGAGGTTTCAAACACTGAGGATTTATTTTTAAAACCAAAACATGAATATACGAAAGAACTTTTACGCTTAATGCCTAAAATTGAGTCTATTTATAATTAATTTTTAGTAAGCCTAAAATGGTCCATTAAAAGTTATAATTTAACTTATTATTTTGCAATCTCTCTCATAGATTGTATTATAGATTTTCTAAAATTTTTAATTATGAGTAATAAAGATAGAGTCTTTATATTTGATACTACTATGCGTGATGGTGAGCAATCGCCAGGCGCATCTATGAGTTTAGAAGAAAAAATTCAAATCGCTAGAGTGTTTGATGAATTAGGTATCGATATTATTGAAGCAGGTTTTCCAATAGCCTCACCAGGGGATTTTGAAGCTGTTTCAGAGGTAAGTAAAATTTTAAAAAATTCAATTCCCGCAGGACTTTCAAGACATTCAGTAAAAGATATTGATAGAGCTTATGAAGCTCTAAAACATGCACCAAGATTTAGAATACATACATTTATTTCTACAAGCCCTTTACACATGAAACATAAATTAAATATGTCTCCAGAAGATGTTTATGAATCAATAGGAAAACATGTTGCTTACGCAAGAAAGTTTACTGATGACGTTGAGTGGTCATGCGAAGATGGAACAAGAACCGATATGGATTACATGTGTAAAACTGTAGAGCTTGCAATTAAAAATGGAGCTACAACAATTAATATTCCTGATACAGTTGGTTACACAATACCATCTGAGTTTACTAAAATTATAGAAACATTATTAAATAAAGTTCCAAATATTGATAAAGCAATTTTATCAACTCATTGTCATAATGACTTAGGTTTAGCAGTAGCTAACTCGTTAGCTGGAGTTCAAGCTGGAGCAAGACAAATTGAATGTACAATAAATGGATTAGGAGAAAGAGCAGGAAATGCTGCTCTTGAGGAAGTTGTTATGGCAATTAAAACAAGACCTGATTTAATGCCATATAATACTGGAATTAACACAACACTTTTAAGCAAAGCTTCAAAAATTGTTTCAAACGCCACAGGTTTTCCTGTCCAATATAATAAAGCTATCGTTGGAAAAAATGCTTTTGCTCATGAAGCAGGAATTCACCAGGATGGAATGTTAAAAAATAGACAAACATATGAGATAATGACACCTGAAAGCGTAGGGGTTAAACAAACATCGTTAGTGATGGGAAAGCATTCTGGCCGACATGCATTTAAAGACAAGTTAAATAGCTTAGGCTATCCAGATTTAACTGACGATGTAGTAGGAAATGCATTTGCAAAATTCAAAGTCTTAGCAGATAAGAAAAAACATGTTTACGATGAAGATATTATTGCTTTAGTAGATGATAGTTTAATCGTAGATAATAAAGTAAATGCAATAACTCTTAAATCTTTAAAAGTTTTTGCTGGAACAGGAGAACCACAAAAAGCAGAAATGACTTTGGATGTTTACGGTGATGTTAAAAATGCAACAGAAACTGGAGATGGTCCAGTGGATGCAATATTCAAATGCATTAAAACTTTATATCCTCACGATGTTAACTTACAGCTTTATCAAGTTCATGCTGTTACAGAAGGAACAGATGCACAAGCAACAGTAAGTGTAAAAATAGAGGAAAAGGGTAAAACAACTGTGGGTCAAGCAGCTGATACAGATACTTTAGTTGCATCGGCAAATGCTTACATAAATGCATTAAATAAAATGATAATCAAAAGAGATAAAACAGCTCCTATGGAGCAAGAAAGTCAGAAAGTAAGAGGGATATAATGGGGTTATTTAGCAGTGTTAAAAAAATCTGGAGCCAAGATATGGCAATTGATCTTGGAACAGCAAACACACTTGTAGTTTTAAAGGGTCAAGGTGTAGTTCTTAATGAGCCATCAGTGGTAGCGATAGTTGATCAAGGTGGTAAAAAAAATGTATTAGCTGTTGGAGATGAAGCGAAAACAATGCTTGGAAGAACGCCTGGAAATATAAGTGCGATTAGACCTTTAAGGGATGGTGTTATTGCAGATTTTATAGTTACTGAAGAAATGATTAAACATTTTATAAAAAAAGTTCATAAAGGTAGTACATTTGCTAATCCTAGAATATTAATTTGTGTACCAACTGGTTCAACACCAGTTGAAAGAAAAGCAATTCAAGATAGCGCTTTAGCAGCGGGCGCAAGAAGAGTTCAATTAATTGAAGAGCCAATTGCAGCAGCTATTGGAGCAAATCTACCAATTTCTGAAGCAACTGGTTCAATGATTGTAGATATTGGTGGGGGCACAAGTGAAATCGCAGTAATGTCTTTAGGTGGATTAGTTTACTCTAAATCTTTAAGAGTTGCAGGAGACTCAATGGATACTGCAATAGTGGATTATATGAGAAAAGAATATAATTTATTAATCGGCGATACTACTGCTGAAAAAATAAAAAAGGAAATGGGAACAGCTGTACCAACGGGAACAAATACTTATCCAGTTAAAGGAAGAGATTTAAGATCAGGCACTCCAAAGGAAGTTAATATTACAGAAGAAGATACTGCAGAAGCACTAAACGATATTATGAAGCAAATGGTTGGTGCAATTAAAGATGCGTTAGAAAATACTCCACCTGAGTTGTCAGCTGATTTAGTTGATATGGGTTTAACTTTAACAGGTGGTGGTGCTTTGTTAAAAAATATCGATAAAAGGTTTTCTAAAGAAACAGGTTTGCCAGTTCATATAGCAGATGATCCATTATCTTGTGTAGCTGTTGGTACAGGTAAAGCTTTGGATCAGGAAGAAACTTTTTCTACTATGTTATCTGAATATTAGGAAAAATGGCTACTGGCAGAGATGATTTTGTAATTGCCATTAGGTCAGCTTTTTTAAAAAAAAAAGATAAGCAAAAATTTTCTTTACTAACTTTAATTGTTTTATCAATTTTTGTAATTGTTCTAAGTAATTTAAATTTTAAAGCAATACAATTTGTTAAATTAGGAATTAATGAAGTAATTTATAGATCATCTCATATTGCATCAATCCCAGAAAATAAATTAAAAGAAGTAACATCAAAATTCAAATCACATATGGATTTGTATGAAAGTCATCAGAAAGAATTAATTAAAATAGAAAATTCTGACCAACTTAAATTACAAAATGAGTTTTTAACTGCAGAAAATGAAAAACTTAGAGAGTTACTTGATGAAAGTATAAATTCACAAGAAATATTTGCCAGAGTTTTAATTGATAAAGACAGTCCATATTTAAAATCAGTAGTATTAAATAAAGGTACAAAAGATAAAGTAAAAATTGGAATGGCCGTTATTGATGATGTTTATCTAGTTGGCCAAATAATTGAAGTAAATTATACTAATTCAAGGGCATTACTATTGTCTGATCTTAATAGTAAAATACCATCTGTATTAGAGCCAGATGATATACAAGCTGTAATTTCTGGTACAGGAAGTGATTTTGGAAAAATTGAGCATACTCAAGAAGAATTTAGAGAAGATTTTAAAAATAAAGAAATTTTTGCTTACACCTCAGGTCTTGGTGGTTTATTCAAACCCGGTATACCAATTGGAAAAATTAACGACATATCAGAAGGAAAAATTAAATTTTTTTCTGATTTTACTCAACTCAACTATGTAAAAATAGTTTCTTATAAAATAGGTGGAGAAGAATAATGTCATCACTTAATAAAAGTCCTTTTCTAAAAATATTCTTATCCTACGTACCATTTATAATGTTATTTTTTTCTGTATTTAATGAATTTGATTTTAATTACTTAAAACTTGATTATTTTTCCTTTAATTTTGTTCATCTTTTAATTTTCTTTTGGACATTAAGAAATCCTGATCAATTAGGTTATCTAGCAATTTTCTTTGCAGGAATAATTAATGATGTTGTAATAGGTATACCAATAGGAATTAGTAGTTTTTGTTACCTTATTCTTTGTTCAGTAACAGCTTACATAAGAAACATTACTTTAACCCCAAACTTTATGAAGGACTGGATATCATTATTATTCACAATTTTATTAATTAATTCAATTCAAGTAATTATTTTGGATTTAGTCTTTTTAATTAAAGTTGATTACACAAATTATTTGATTAACTCAGGTTTTACCTTTTTATTTTATCCAATATTTTTTTTATTTTTTAATTTTTTAAACGAAAGAATTTCATATCAAACAAATGATTAAATCTAATTCAGGAATAAGAAAAACAGATGTAATTAATAGAAGGATGTTCATAATCGGAGCAGCAAAAGTAGTAGTTTTTGTTGGTATCATTGCTCGTTTATTTTCTCTTCAAATAAACGAAAATAAAAAATATCTTACTCTTTCAGATAAGAATAGAATTAGAGAATGGAAACTCCCACCTACAAGGGGAAATATAGTTGATTATTTTGGAAATGTAATTGCAGGAAATTTAAAAGTTTATCAATTACACATAATTCCAGAGCAAGTTGAGAATTTCAATTATTTATTAGTTAGATTGAAAAATCTTTTAAATCTAAGTGACAAAAGAATTGCAAGGATAAATAAATTAAAAACAGAGTTAAAACCTTGGGATAGTATTATTGTTTCTGAAAATTTAAGCTGGAGTGAATTTGTAAAAATTAATAATTATTTATACGATCTTGTAGGTGTTAAACCCGTAATGACGATCTCAAGAAATTATCCATTTAATGAGGTATACACACATGTTCTTGGATATGTGAGTCAACCAAATGAACAAGAAATTTTAGAAAATGAAATTATCCAAGAAAGATTTGTACCAGGAATGAAAATTGGAAAACTGGGTTTAGAGAAAAGACTTGAAAATCATTTAATTGG
>CACJYB010000033.1 GCA_902597515.1 uncultured Pelagibacteraceae bacterium | reverse complement strand
ATAGTAATTCGTCCTTAAAAGCATTAATTGAGTCTCTTCAAGGAATTAAAAATACTAAAATTTTTCAAGTAGAAAAATTTTTTATTAAAACTTATTTTGAAAAATTAAAAAAAATAGCCAGATCAAATTTTTTATTATCTCTTTTTAATAGTATTCCCAAGTTAGGTCTTGAGTTATTAATTATATTTTTTGGATCTTCCATAATAATTTACTTTAATTATAGTAAAAATTTAAACCTCGAAGTAATTAGTTCAATAAGTTTATTTGCTTTAGCAGCATTTAAAATTTTGCCATCAATAACTAAATTTATAGTAGCAATTCAAAATATAAGATTTAACAAGCCAAGTATTGATGTAATTTCCAGAGAGTTAAAACAAACAGAAATACTAGAAACAAAACAGAAAACAGGCAATCAATATCTAGATTTTAATAAAGAAATAAAATTTTCTAATATGTCTTTTAGATATCCAAATTCTAATAGTGATGTACTCAATTCAGTAAATTTGAAAATTAAAAAATTTGAAAAAATTGGCATCTATGGAAAATCAGGTTCTGGTAAGACAACTTTTGTAGATTTATTAATTGGTTTATTTAATCCAACAAATGGATGTATTTTTATAGATAATAAAGAACTGAATAATATAACTAGGAGCTCTTGGATTAATAAAGTTGGGTACGTGCCTCAAAAAATATATTTAATTGATGACTCAATTAAAAAAAATATTGCTTTTGGTTTTAATGAAAATAAGGTGAACGATAGACAGGTTGTTGATGCAGCAAAAAAATCTAATTCGTTAGAATTTATTGAAAAATTAAGCGAAGGTTTTGAAACAAGTATTGGTGAAAATGGTGCTAAAGTTTCAGGCGGTCAAGCTCAAAGAATAGCAATTGCGAGATGTTTTTATAAAAATGCTGATTTAATAATTTTTGATGAACCTACGAGTGCATTAGATGAAATTTCTGAAAATGAAATAATGAGTACAATAAGCAAGCTAAACTCAACTGTCGTAATTATCAGCCATAATAAAGAATTATTACAGTTTTGTGATAAGATTTATGAATTAAAAGATAAAAATTTAAACTTGATTAAATAATTTATTAGTGCTTTCTTTATTTACAATATTCAACAAAATTTTTTAATAATTTTAATCCTTGCTCACCACTTTTTTCTGGATGAAATTGAGTCGCGTATATATTTTTATATTCAATAATACTTATAAAATTTTTATTTTCATATTTTGTTAAACCTATATTAAAATAATTTGGCAATTTAAGACTTTTTACACCGTACGAATGAAGGAAATAAAAAGTTTTATTTTTTATATTTTTTAAAAGTTTCATTTTTTTTTTACAATAAATTTTATTAAAACCTATATGTGTCCTCGATTTAAAATCTAAATTCAAAACTTTGTGATTAAAAATTGACAATCCATCATTTAAAGAAAATTCGTTGCTTGATTTCATTAAAATTTGAAAACCCAAACAAATTCCTAAAACTGGTTTACCATTTTTAATAAATTTATCTATTTCGATGTCTAATTTTTTTCTTTTTATATAATTCATTGCGTGACCAAAAGCTCCATCTCCCGGTATTATTAAATATTTTGATGAATTTATAATTTTTTTATCATTACTAATTATATTTTTAATTCTAAGAAAATCTAAAGCATTTTTAACACTTTTTAAATTTCCAGAACCAACATTTAAAATGCAGATCATGTAATTTTCAACTTTCGTTTGATGTCTTTTATATTTAAATTTTCATAATGGATTGAAGAACCAAGAGCTATCCCATTAACATTCAGATTATATGCATCTTCTATATGTTTAATGTTATTTGCGCCACCAGAAATCACTAATGGTATATTAATAGATTTTCTGATTTTATTTATTAATTCCAGGTCAAAGCCTTTTTTGGTTCCATCTCTATCCACTGAAGTTAAGAACAATTCACCTACACCATCTGACTCAAGTTTTTTTGCCCATTCTTCAGCTTTAAAGTTAGTTTGTTCTCGCCCGTTATTTATAAAAGCTATCCAGTTATCATTAACTCTTTTTGCTTCAACAGACCCTACTATACATTGTGACCCATAAATTCTAATTAATTTCTTTATAAGATTTGGGTTTTTGTAAGCACCTGAATTTATAAAAACTTTATCGGCACCAGCTTTGAAAGCTTCTTCGACATCACTCAAATTTTTTAATCCACCACCCATACAGATAGGAACAAATATATTTTTGCATACGTTTTCTATAATTTTAAATAGATATCTCCTACCATACAAAGTAGCCACAGAGTCTATAAAAAATATTTCATCAATACCCTCTTTATAATATCTTTCTGATAATTTTTTTGGATTACCAACAATTCTTTGTCCCTCTAATTGAATACCTTTGACTACGTTTTCATTTTTAATATCTAATCTTGCAACAATCCTTAGGTTTTTAGATTTCATTAAATATTTTTTGAATATTTTTAATTTTCCAGAAGTTTTCATTCAAAATGACTTTAAGAAAATTTTTATCACTGTTGCCTGATCCATAATTAAATCTTATTTTAAAACGAGTATGGTTGGTGTAAAAATTTTCTATACATTTATAAAATTCTTTTTTTTTGGGAAATTCAAAAGATTTAATTGATTTTGTTTTATACCTATTTTTCTGTCTATTTGAGACGTTTATTGAAGGCACACCATAAATTGGAGTCTCCATAATACCACAACTCGAGTTCCCAATTACAAATTTAGAATTTTTTAGTAATGTTAAAAAATATTCCACTCTCATGGATGGCAATAGTCTTATATTTTTTAGCATTTTTATTTTTAGATATTCATTTAAGATAATTTCATTACCATAATCATTATTTGGATAAATAATTACAAAATTCTCTTTTTTTAATTTAATTCTGTCAATTATTGGTATCAAGCATTCTTGAGTATGTTTTATGTCAGTAGTAATTGGATGATAAATTAAAATACAATATTTTTTAAAATTAATTGAATATTTTTTTTTTACATTTTTTAATTTTGGAAGTTTATTTGATAACATTAAATCAATGTCTGGAGATCCAATATTGAAAATAGTTTTTTTATTTTCACCCATTTGTATTAATCTTTTTTTTGCTTTTAGATTGGCTACAAAATGTATGTTCGATAATTTTGATATAGAATGTCTTAACATCTCATCTACTGTTCCAGATAATTCTCCTCCCTCAATATGTGCTACCATTATATTATTTAAGATACCAACAATCGAGGCAGACATTGCTTCAATTCTATCTCCATGTATAATAATTAAATCTGGTTTAAATTGTTTTACATACTCAGATAAACCAACTATTGTTTTAGAAAGTGCAATATCCATACCATCTAAATTTTGTTGATTATTAAATATATGAATTCTTCTTAATCCATTTTTTAATCTATATTGTTTAAAAGAATTTAGAATTTCATCTGCAGTATATCCATATTTAGTAAGCGTATGCATTCCTGTAATAAAAATACCACAATCAAATTTTTTAGTTTTTTCTGTTATTTTAATTAGTGATTTTATTTTTCCATAATCAGCACGAGTACCAGTAATAAATAATAATTTTTTTTTCATATTTAATCGTTTATGGATTTACATTTTTAAAATAATTTACATAAATGAATTAATAGTATTTAACATATAATAATAATGAAATTAAATAAATTTGGAGCACCTTTTAGTGTAAAGTTTTGTAAAAAGTGTGTAATAAGCAACCAAAGACCAAGTAGCACTGTAGAATTTATTAGCTCTAAAACTCTAAAGAAAAAAACAATTGATTTTAATAATGAGCAAGTTTGTTCTGCATGTAGATATAATAGTCAAAAAAACCAAAATATTGATTGGACAGATAGAGAACAAAAGCTCCAGTTACTTTTAAATAAATATAAATCTAAAGATGGAAGTTATGATGTTATCGTGCCAGGTAGTGGAGGAAAAGATAGTGCATATACAGCTCATATTTTAAAATATAAATATGGAATGAACCCATTAACTGTTACGTGGGCACCCCATTTGTATACGGATATTGGATGGCAAAATTTTCAAAATTGGATGCACAAAGGTGGGCTGGATAACATTTTATATACACCAAATGGTAAATTACATAGATATTTAACCAGGATTGCTTTTTTGAATTTACTTCATCCATTTCAACCTTTTATTGTTGGCCAAAGACAAATAGGTCCAAAATTTGCTCTTAATTATAATATTAAATTAGTTATGTATGGAGAAAATCAGGCAGAATATGGAAATAAAATTTCTGAAAATAAAAATCCTAAAATGAAAAAAGATTTTTATTCTTATAATAACAAAAAAAATATTAAACTAGGAGGTCTATCAATTAATAAAATTATAAAACAAAAACGAAATTTTAAATTTAATGATTTTTATCCGTACTTGCCCTTAGATAGTAACAAATCAAAAAAAATAGATGTTCACTATTTAGGTTATTATTTAAAATGGGATCCTCAAGAATGTTTTTATTATGCAAGTGAAAATACTGGTTTTGAACCAAATACTGAGAGAACCGAAGGAACATATTCTAAATATAGTAGTATTGATGATAAGATTGATCCATTTCATTACTATACTACTTATATAAAATTTGGGCTTGGAAGAGCATCTTATGATGCAGCACAAGAGGTAAGGAATAATAAAATAACAAGAGAAGAAGCTGTAAATTTAGTAAAAAAATATGATCATGAATTTCCTAAAAAATACTTTTATGAATTTTTAGAATATATAGACGTTTCAGAAAAAATATTTTGGAAAACAATAAATAAATTTAGACCCAAAAATTTATGGGAAAAAAGAGGAAAAAAATGGTTTTTAAAAAATAAAATTAGATAATTATATGAAGGTAATAAAAATTAAAAATAGAAAAATAGGAGATGCATTTAAACCTTTAATAATCGCGGAGATAGGAATTAATCATGGAGGAAATGTTAAAAAAGCATTCAAAATGATCGATGATGCAAAAAAAGCAGGTTGTGAATGCGTTAAGTTTCAGTATCACATTCCTGATAAAGAAATGGTTAAAAATAATGAAATTCCAGGTAATTCTAATAGATCAATATGGGACATTATTAACTCGATATATTTAACTGATAAAGAGGAGCATGAAATAAAAAAATATGTAGAAAAAAAAAATATGATTTATTTGAGCACTCCCTTTTCAAAAGAGGCTGCAGATAGATTATATGAAATGGGAGTTAAATGGTTCAAAATAGGTTCAGGAGAATGTTCAAATTTCCCTTTCATAGAATACCTTGCAAATTTTAAGCTCCCTATAATCTTAAGTACTGGGATGAATAAAATTGAGGATATAAAAAAATCAGTAAAAATTTTACAAAAAAAGAGAATTAAATATGCTTTACTTCAGTGCACGTCTATCTATCCAACGCCTCAAAAATTCATTAATTTAAATGTTTTAACCACTTATAAAAAAATATTTAAAGATGCGATTGTTGGATTAAGTGACCATTCAGTAGGAAATGCTTCGGCAATTGCATCCGTTGCATTAGGTGCCAGAATAATTGAAAAGCATTTTACTTCTTTTAAGTCATGGAAAGGAGAAGATATACCTGTATCTTTGGATCCATTAGATTTAAAAAATTTAATTAATGATTCAACTAATGTTTTTAATTCACTTGGGAATTTTAATAAAAAAATACTTACTGGTGAAAAAATAACCCAAAAATTTGCTTTTTCCTCTGTTGTTTCAATAGAAAATATTAATCCTGGAGAAATTTTAACAAAAAAAAATATATGGGTGAAAAGGCCAGGCACAGGAGAAATAAGTGCAAAAGATTATTATAAATTACTAGGGAGAAAATCAAAAAAATTTATAAAAAAAGATACATTTATTTCTTATAAATTTATTCAATAACAATTATGAGATGTATACATATTGCAAGTTTTGATGGAAATATTGGTGACGTATTAAGCCATGAAGGCACATATAATATGTTTAGAAAATACGTCAAAA
>CACJYB010000032.1 GCA_902597515.1 uncultured Pelagibacteraceae bacterium | reverse complement strand
TTTGTTGGGTACAATCATATTAACATCATTAGGATCTATCTTCACTAGGAATAATGAACAAAATTTTTCAGAATATTCAACTAACTTAATTTTTGGAATAATTATCATTTCATTTATATCTTTATTTATAAATTTTTTTTTACCACTTAATAAAATAATCAATACAATAATTTTAATAATTCCGATAATAATTGTTTTTAGAAATTTAAAATATTATTCCTCAATTAATCACATAAAATTTTTGTTTATTATCTCCTCTGTAGTTTTCCTTCTAATTGCAAAAAGTACAGTTTATAGACCTGATGCTTATTTATATCACTTACCATTTATAAATATTATTAATGATCATAAAATCATTTTTGGGTTATCAAATATTCATTTTCGATTTGGGCATATTTCAATAATTCAATATACTTCAGCAATATTTAATAATTTTATTTTTTTAAAAAACGGAATTTTACTTCCTTCAGCATTAATAGCTGCAGGTATAATTGTAAATTTTAGTTATCAATTATATAAATACTTAAAAAACAAAGAATTCAATTTTCATTTTTATTATTTATTTTTCATAATAATTTTTATCGCTTACAAAATGAACAGATATGGGGAGTACGGAAATGACGCTCCAACACATTTTCTTTTCTTTTACCTCGTATCAGAAATAATTAAAAACATTGAATACAAAAGTTCAACTTTTTCAAATTTATTATTAATTTCTATTTTCATAATAATGAATAAAATAACAATGGCTTTTTCAATATTTTTGCCTTTTTTAATGTATAAAATTTCTTTTAAAAAATTTTTTGAATACAAAAATTACTTTGCCTTTTTTTTTATTTTTCTTTGGATTTCAAAAAATATAATTACAACAGGATGTTTGGCTTATCCTATCTCAAGCTTATGCTTTAAAAATATTACATGGTCAAATATTGAATTTACTAACAAAGTCTCGATAGAGAATGAAGCATGGGCAAAAGGATGGAGTGACTCCAAAGAAAATATTAATCAAGATGAATTTAGTAAAAATTTTAACTGGATTTCAACTTGGAAAAATAATCATTTTAAAAAAATATATGAAATAATGTTTCCATATATAATTTTAATTTTGCTTATTTTTTTATATTTTAAATTTAAAACCCAAAAAATAGAAAAAAAAATTAATTTTAAAAAATATTTAATAATTTTAACTATTTGTGTTGTTTCTGTTTTAATTTGGTTTCTAAAAGTTCCTGTTTTTAGATATGGATATTCATATTTTGTTTGTTTTTTAGCAATAATTTTATCATATTTTCTTTTAGGGTTTGATGCCTCAAAAGAAACTAAATTATTCAAATCGCTTTTAATAATTTTTTTAGTAATTTTTGTTGGAAAAAATTCACTTAGGATTGTTGATCAAAAAAACAATAATCCTATATGGCCTAAAACTGTTTTGCAAGAAAGAGAAAAATTAAAAGAAATTAAACTTAAATATATTACTTATTATGAAAGCATTGCTGAATGTGGTTTTGGACACTCTATATGCACAAATTATAAAAATTTATCATTAGCTTCCAACAAAAAATTTAATTACATTATTGTGAAAAATACTAATTAAAAAATTTATATTTTACTAAACAATAAACTGCTACAAATGCATCTCTTAGTCTAATTTTTTTTCCTTCTTCATATGATCTTCCTTGATATGAAATAGGCACTTCATAAAATATACACTTTTTATTTGATAATTTTATCGTTATCTCTGGTTCTATACCAAATGATTTTTCTTTTAGATTTAATGATTTTAGAGTACCAGTTTTGAATAACTTATAACCAGTCTCCATATCTGACATATTAAGATTTGTAAGAATATTTGAGAATAATGTTAAGATTTTATTTGCTATAAAATGCCAAAAAAAATGAAGTCTTGCATATTTTCCCCCTAAAAATCTAGTTCCATAAACTACCTGCGCATCTGTCTCTTTAAATGGGGCAATTAATTTTTTGTAATCCTCAGGATTGTATTCTAAATCTGCATCTTGAAAAATAACAATGTCACCAGTTACCATTTCAATTCCTTTTTTGATTGCACTACCTTTACCTTCGTTAGATTCTTTAAAAAAAGATTTAATAATATTATACTCTGTTGAAATTTCGTTAATTTTATTCTTTGTGTCATCACTTGAGTTATCATCAACAATTATTATTTCATGAATTAAGATTTCTTGTTTTATTATTTTTCGAACTACCTTTTGAATTGTTTTTTCTTCGTTATATACTGGTATAATTACTGAAATATTCATTTATTACTCTCATTTCTATTAATATAACTCATAAAAATCAAAAATATTATTAAAATAAATCCTGCATTAAAATATCCGCCACCTCTTAGAGATTGAGTGATTATAAATGGTAATAAAAATATTTTTTCACTAATACTTACCTTGGAACTCAAAATATAAATAATTATAAAAAAATATACAAAAATACCAAAAATTCCAAATTCAACTATTATTTTATTGAGATTATTTGATCCATCTTTATTATTAAATTGTATTATAACAGTGTCAAAATTTTTTTTATTTCTAAAATATTTATTTGATAAATATTCATGAGCATTGCTGTAATTTTGAAAACCCCATCCTAGTGGATTTTCGTATATAGAAAATATTGATAACTTGAGGTTATACCAAAAAACTTTAGACGAAATATTTCCTGAATAAACATTAAAAAATTTTGATAAAAAATTATCTTTTTTATTTAACTCTAATGCTTCTGTAGAATTATCTATTGGAGAAGGATAAGAATTAACAATTTTTTTAAAATTATCTTGATAATAAACTCTTTTTTTGCATTCTTTATCATTTATAAAAATTATACTAATGATTAAGGCTAAAAAAATTAATATTGTTATAAATTTTTTATTTAATCTTTTGTATTGAAAAATCAAGATCACTAGTGATGAAACAAACAGACCTAATAACAAAGTTGTAGAGCTTTTTATAAAACAAAGTAATAAAAAAATATAAAATAAAAAAAATTTAATTGAATATAATTTTTCGTTTGTATGAGTATATAAAAAAAATAAAATAAAACTTGGAGCAATCATTCCAAGATGTGAATTTTCTTTAAACAAATACTCACCAAAAGATAAATTAATTCTATCAATCTTATCCTCAGATCCACCGAGTTCATACTTAAAAAAATATTGTGTTCCAATGTTATAAATATCACTTGCAGAAAAAAAAATATTTTTTAAACCACCACAAAATGTTGGGTTATCAAGTTTAAGATTAAAAATACCAATTAAAGAAGATAAAATAAAAAGTATAAAAAAAATGTATATTAAATTTTTTTTAGAATTGATAATATCGTAATAAAAATAATAAGTAAAAAAAGCAATGTAACCTATAACAAATGTGCTAATAAATTGTTTTTTACTAATTTCAAAATTATAAATATAATTATTAATACCTAAGTGAATAAATAATAGAAAAACAAAAGTTATAATTATAAAAAAGACTTTAAAGTTTTTGTATTTAAAATCATCTACAATCTTCAAAAAAACATATGGACTATAAATAAGAATTAACCATCTCATATTAAAGTCAAATAAAACTATAAATGAAGTTACAGATAGCAGAAGAAGAAATTCTCTAATTTTTAAGAATTTTATTTTATTTATTTGTGTCATTTTTCTGCTTAAAGAGCATG
Source organism: uncultured Pelagibacteraceae bacterium (assembly GCA_902597515.1). Taxonomy (GTDB): domain Bacteria; phylum Pseudomonadota; class Alphaproteobacteria; order Pelagibacterales; family Pelagibacteraceae; genus Pelagibacter. Next base: position 3,085 of record CACJYB010000032.1, on the reverse strand, counting down.
TAAAATCCTATTGGGAATATTGAAATCATATTAAGCCAATTATTGAAAAAATTGCCTGTTGTTATTAAAGGAAATAAAGAAATTATAAAGTAAATAATTAAAGACATCTGTGCATTTGAATATATGATTTGTTTTTTAAAAAATTTTTCATACATGTATTTTAAATATTTAAAAATAAAGTAAACGAACCCATATAAAATTATCAACGCACTAAAAACTCCTGTTTCTGATAAAAGTTGAAGTAAATGATTGTGTGGATGAGTAGTACATCCATCTTTAAATTTTTTTTGATTATCAGATTTAGTGGTTTCTGGATCTAAGTGAAATAAGTGTCGTCCTTTAGATATTTCGCTTCCTCTGCTTAGATCTGAAGATTTTATTCTGCCTTGCTTAGCTGAGTAATATTTTCTTATTTCTTTTTTTAATCCAAAATATTCTTCATACTCATAAGTTAAAATTAGATCTCCCTTATTAACAAAGTCTCCAACTGAAAAAAATAAATCTTTAACTTTAACCTTTCCAGTATCTCTATGTACATTAAAAGTAATTATATTTTTTTCATTCTCATGTGTATCTTTAAAAAAGGTTCGAAATTTAGCTTCACTACAAAAATACCTATAAGTCTTTGGGCCATGACCAAAAAATTTTTTATCTAAAAAAGCTTTGTGAGCTGTATTATAAATCGGGCCATAATATCTCAAACTATTATAAAAATTTTTAAAATCGAGGCTCCTTAGATTTATATATAAACTCTTAAATTGAACTTGTTTTAAAGTTTGAGCAATATATCTATCGAAAAAAGTTTTGTTAAAACTAATGTTAATTACTGAAAATAATACCAATAACATTATAATTAAATTTTTAAATCTAAAACTAATTGATATAAAAAGTAGAATTACATATACAATTAATAGATAAAATGGTGCTCGATCTCCAGTAGCAATAATAAGATAAAAACCAAATAGAATTAAAATTAAATAAAAAATTAATTCATTTTTTTTTATTGTTTTATAATTAAAAAATATAAGGCTTAAAAATAAAATAAGAAATTTTAGTAAGTAACTTCCTAAAATCAATTGATTTTCAAAAAAACCTGAAATTCTGTCATGCCTGTAACTTTCAAAACCAAACGAATTTACACCAAAAAAATACTGTATGTAACCATCAATTATAATAACCAATAATGTAAGTGATAACCACTTCAAAAAAATTTGATTTAAATTTGTATAAATTTGTAAAAAATAAAAAACTGAAAAAATAAAAATAATATATCTAAAACTTGCTAGAGACTTTAATATAATTATTTCTCTATAAATAGATAATATTGAACTTAAATTTATGATTACAAAAAATAATAATAAAAAATAAAATATTGATTTGTTAAATATTTTAAAATCTCTTTTTTCATAAACTTTAAACAAAAACATTATTGATATTAAATTCATAACTATTTCTGCTATCAAAGGTCCTACCACTAAGGAAAGTGGAAAAATAATTAATAAAAATTTAATTGTATTTTCAGTTTTTAAAAAATTCATTTTTTGTTTAAAATTTGATTAAGTCTATTCAAAAATTTAAAGAAAATAAATTTTATAGATTTATAAACATTGCGATGAATTTTCAAAAATTTTAAAATAGAATAATTTTGTTTAATTATATTCTTCAAACTATTGTTTGATACCCCTCCATATCGCATTTTTATAAAAATTTTATCTACAAATATATTTTTAATTTTTAAAATTTCTAAATATCTATACATCAATTCAATATCAGCAGAATTACCTATTTCAGGTTTATATGGTCCAAATTTAATATATGTATCCTTCTTTACAAAAAAACTTGGGTGAGGTGGTGACCAACCCTTTAAAAATGATTGATTTAAAAACTTACCTGGTCTCCAAAATCTAATTATTTTATTAAGGTTATTTCTTGAAACATAAATTAAATTTCCATAAACAATTTCTACATTATTTTTATTAAAAGTATCAACTACTTCTGACAATACATTTTCATCAAAAAACACATCATCACTGTGTAACACAGAAATAATTTTTCCATTTGCATGAAATATCCCTTTATTTAAAGCGTCATAAATTCCATTGTCTGCCTCACTTATGATATCAATATTTTCAAAATCAAAATTTTTTATTAATGAAATTGTCTTATCTGAAGACATTTTATCAATTATTTTAATTTCATAATCTTTATATTTTTGTTTTTTAATTGAATTAAGACAATCAGAAATTGTGCTTTCACTGTTATTACAAGGTATTATTACTGATACAAGCATCGATAATTAATTTGATGATATTATTAGATATCCAAATTTCTTATCAAATTTATATTCTTTTTTAATTGTATTCACACAAATATTTTTATAGTCAGCACATTGCCAATTTTCAGATTTATAAATTTCAAAACCATTGACCTCTTTTACTTTATTTATCTTGCTATAATTAAAGTTTTTGACGCTTAATTTAAAAATATCAACTGTATTAAAATAATTTGTCGCTTTCAAAAAAATCCCTACTAAAAAAACCATTAATATTAAATCTTTTGCTCTGTTAACTCTAAATAAGAAATATTTAAAGTTAAATTTTCTTAGTAACAAATAAAAAAGAAAGGCAGGAAAAGATAAAATTGGGCCCCAGCCATATCTGATCTCAGGAGCTAAAAACCAGATAAAAAAAATTGAGATAAAAACCAATGATATGAGGTAATCTATTTTATGAAATTTCTTTTTGGGTAAATTAAGTAAATTAAGTAAAATTGTTAAAAAAATTACTAAAATTATTAAGATAGAAAATATCTGCAGTAGCGCATCCTTGAAGAAATAACTTTGGAACCATGGATAAATCCAATCATATGAATTGATAGTAAAATCATAATTATCATGATTTCCAGATGAATAACCTCTGGTCCATGATAGAACTTCATTTTTATGCTTTGTAACATCGGCTAAATTAACTGTCCAACTTGTATTCAAACAAGTTTCTTTTATAGGAAATAATATACAACCACTTAAAATAAAATTTCTTAAAAACCAAAAGAAACTACAAATAGCAATAAAAATTAAATTAAATTT
>CACJYB010000031.1 GCA_902597515.1 uncultured Pelagibacteraceae bacterium | reverse complement strand
ATTCATCTCCATCTTATAATCCAAATTTATTTTTATTTGGAATAAGTCAAGATGAATGGCAATTAATTAGAAATAATCCATTAAAACCACTAATAAATAAAACTCTTTCGGGTCTATACTCACCAGGCTCAACAATAAAACCAATTGTTGCTCTTTCAGCTTTAGAAAACAACGTAATAGATACAAAGTTTAAAGTTAAATGCACAGGAAAAATGGAGTTATATGGTCAAACATTTCACTGTTGGAAGGAAAAGGGACATGGTTGGGTAAGTCTGAAAAATGCAATGAAACAATCATGTGATACATATTTTTATGAGGTAGCTAGATTACTAGGTGTTGATAGATTAAACATTACAGCTGAAAAGTTTGGTTTAGGTAAAAAAGTACTTGGTGATTATTTTGATATTGAAAAAAAAGGATTATTTCCAAATACAAAATGGAAAAAAAATAATCTTGGTAAAGGCTGGGTATTAGGGGAGACCCTAATAACAGGTATCGGTCAAGGTTATATACAAACAACTCCTTTACAACTTTGTATGATGACTGCACAAATTGCTAATGGAGGCTTTGCTGTAAAACCGAAAATTATTGTGGATAGTAATCCAATTTCTTATGAAGATGCAAAACAATCAATGGAGAGTGGGTTATTATTTGATACTGATTCTGAGAAATTGTTGGACAAAAAATTATTTAAAAATAAAAAAAATATTAAGATTGTTCAAGAAGCTATGTTTGCTTCAACCAATGAAAGATTTGGAACTTCTTATAAATCAAGAATTGATGATCCTAAATATCAATTTGCAGGAAAAACAGGAACAGCTCAGGTAAAGAGAATTAGTAAAAGGGAGAGAGAATTGGATTTAGAATTAGAGCAAATACCATACAAAGATAGAGATCATGCTTTGTATGTTGCGTATGGCCCATATGTTAACCCGAGATATGCGCTTAGTATAATTGTTGAGCATGGTGGTTCGGGAAGTAAGGCGGCAGCACCAATTGCAAAAAAATTATTTAAATTAATCATCGACAGACATGATTTAAGAAATAAACAATCAAATTTTGAGAGGATTACCGTTTAAATGTTTCAGCACGATAGATTGAATAATGAGATTACATTATTTCAAAAAATAAAAAACCTAGACTATATATTATTGATTTCTGTTATCCTTCTTTCTGTATTAAGTGTTTTTGTTATGTATTCTACAGATGGTGGTGAAATACTTTTTCATACAAAAAATCATTTTGTAAAACTTGCAGTTTTTTTTCCTTTAATGATTTTTGTAGCTTTCTTTAATATAAAATTTTGGCACAACTTTTCCTATATAATTTATTTTATAGTAATACTTCTTTTAATTTATGTTTCCTTTTTTGGACTAAAGTCCTCTGGTTCACAAAGATGGATGGACCTTTATTTATTTGTTCTGCAACCGTCAGAACTTATGAAAGTAGCAATCATAATGTGTCTTGCAAAATATTTTCATAGAATAAAAATAGAAAATGTTAATTCATTTACCAGTATAACTATTGTGTTATCGATTATAATAATTCCAATAATTTTTGTTATTTCTCAACCTGATCTTGGTACATCAATATTAATTGCGTTAAGTGGATTAATTATATTGTGGTTAGGAGGTATGAAAATTAAATATTTTATATATTCATTTATTACTTTCTTAATTTCGCTTCCATTTATAATCTCATTTCTTAAACCATATCAAAAATTAAGAATATTAACTTTTTTAGATCCAGATAGAGATCCTTTGGGCGCTGGATATCAAATTATACAGTCAAAAATAGCTATTGGCTCAGGAGGCCTTAACGGAAAAGGTTTTTTAAAAGGAACTCAGAGCTACTTAGATTTTTTACCTGAAAAACATACAGATTTTATATTCACTTTATTTTCAGAAGAATTTGGTTTTATAGGCTCAGTTGGTCTTTTGATATTATACTCAATAATAATTTTTAGAATTATAAGAATAGGAGCAATTTCGAGAAGCAATTTTGCTAGACTTTTTTGTTTTGGTTATGCTTTTGCAATTTTTATTTATATTGTAGTAAATTTATCTATGGTTTTGGGTCTGTTACCTATAGTTGGTTCTCCATTACCCATCATGTCGTATGGAGGTTCCTCAATGTTAGCCACTATGATTGGATTTGGTATAGTATTAAGTGCAAAAATTAATCATAAACAAATGATTGCATAATTTGTCACTCTCTTAATTTAATTTTTAATTGTATAACAAAATTATGAATAAAAATACTAAGGTAGGAATAGTTGGAGCAGGGATTCAAGGAGTGTCTAATGCTTTGTTTCTTCAAAAAAAAGGTTTCGATGTAACTATCTTTGATAGAGATAACCCAGGTAGCCAAGCCGCCTCTTATGGTAATGCAGGTCACTTTTCACCATATGCATCTCTTTCTTTAAATAGAACTGATGTTCTAGCAGATGTGCCTGCAATGTTGCTTAGTTCTTCAGGTCCACTTGCTTTAAAATGGAATTATGTTCCTAAAATGATTCCATGGTTTATAAAATTTATAATGAATACCACTAAAACTAAGATGATGCATACTGCTAAAAATATGCACCAAATTTTAGATCTAGCTTTACCTGCATATGATGAATTATTTGAAGAGATAGACTTAGAAGGTTTGGTTGAAAATAAAGGAATTCTTTATATATGGAATGATAAAGATTTAAAAAGTAGAGAATTAGAAATTAAAGTTAGAGATGAATTAGGTGTTGAACAACAATTGGTCACTAAAGCCGAAATACACGATCTTGAACCACATATTAAACCATTTTACCATGCTGGCGTATATTATCCTTATGCAAGACATGCAAGAAATCCGAAAAGAATTCTTTTAAAACTATTTGATTTATTTTTGCAAAAAGGTGGAAAATTTAACAAAGTAAATATTAAAGATATTAGTTTTGATGAAGAAAAACCAGTTTTTAAAACTGAAACTCAAAGTTATGTTTTTGATAAAGCAGTAATAGCTTGTGGAGCTTTTTCAAAAAAATTAACAGATAATCTTGGTGAAAGAATTCCTTTAGATACAGAGCGTGGATATCATGTTCATTTTAAAAATTGTGATCATTTATTAAGTAGACCCGTCATATTTTCCAACCGTGGATTTGGAATTACACCGATGGAACAAGGTTTAAGAGTTGTTGGAACTGTAGAATTTGGTGGATTAGATAATCCATTATCTAAATCAAGAGTTAAAAATTTGATAAATAATGCAAAATATATGCTTGGTGATTTACCTGAACATGAGGATGAGTGGCTAGGTTTTAGACCAACTTTACCAGATTTTTTACCTGTTATGGGGCCATCAAAAAATTACAAAAATATTTATTATTGTTTTGGGCATCATCATTTAGGATGGACTTTAGGTCCAATTTCTGGAAAGATTGTTTCAGGGATGATAGCGAACGAAAATACAAATTTAGATTTAAAACCTTATAGTTCGCTTAGATTTAGTTAAGTGACTAAAGATAATAATTTTTTAGCTTATTTATATCTATTTTTAACAGTAACTTTTTGGGCAGGAAATTTTGTAGTAGGTAAACTTGCAAGTTTTTATGAAGTTCCTCCTTTTTCATTAAATTTTTATCGATGGTTTTTTGCTTGGTTAATTTTAGCACCTTTTACAATTCCTGAAATATTAGAGAAAAGAAACTATATAATTAAAAACTATAAACTTTTTATTGTTTTGGGAGTTACTAGTATTACAGTTTTTAATTCAATTGTTTATTATTCATTAAATTTTACTCAGGTGATTAGTGGAGTTTTAATGATTTCAACTATACCTGTGATGATTATGTTGTTTTCTTCAATTTTAAAAATTGAAAAGACAAATATTTTTCAAATTATAGGGGTAGTCTTTTCTTTTGCTGGTGTAGTTATGATTATTACAAAAGCAAATTTGGAAATATTAAAAAATTTAGATTTCAATAAAGGTGATATTACAATGGTGATAGCAATGTTTTCATGGGCATTATATTCAACATTGTTAAAGGGAAAACAATATGAGTTAACTCAAATATCATTACTTCAAGTAGTAATTACTTTTGGTTTAATATTTTTGATACCAGTTTATTTTATAGAATATCAAATTGGCTTTAGGATTAATTTAGAATTACCTTTTATTTTAATTTTATCTTATGTAGTTTTGTTTCCAGGTTTGGCATCTTTTATTTTATGGATAAAAGGAATATCTATGATTGGTGCTAATCGTTCTGGTGTTTTTTTACACCTAATGCCAATTTTAAGCGCAATAATGGCGATGATTTTTTTTAGTGAAAAATTTATGTTCTATCATATTTTAGGCGCTTGTTTTATTATTACAGGAATATTGTTATCAAATAAGAAAGTTAAAAATGCTTAAAGTTGCTATATTAGATGATTACCAAAACGTTGCCCAACAGTTTGTAGATTTAGAAAAACTATCTGGGAAATATGAGTTTAAGATTTTTAGCGAACCTTTTTTAGATGAAGCAGATGCAATTGACCAGTTAGCTAATTTTGAAGCTTTACTAATAATGAGAGAAAGAACTCCAATCACAAAAAATTTAATTGACAATTTAAATGATTTAAAATTTGTAATCACAAGTGGATTACGTAATAGATCTATTGATTTAGAAGCTGCAAAGAAAAGAAAAATTACAGTTTGTGGTACAGATATAAATTTAAACCCAACACCTGAATTAACTTGGGCGCTAATTCTTGGTTTAGCTAGAAATTTTAAAGAGGAGTTTGACAATATGTATCAAGGGTATTGGCAAACTACAATCGGAGTAGAATTAAAAGGAAAAATCCTAGGCTTAATTGGTCTAGGCAGAGTAGGTACAGAAGTTGCAAAAATTGGAAAAGCATTTGGAATGCAAGTAATGGCATGGAGTGAAAACTTGAGCTTAGATAAGTGTAAAGAATTAGACGTACTCCCTTGTAGCAAAGATGACTTAATTACAAACTCTGATGTACTTTCAATTCACGTTCAAGGAGGTGAAAGATACAAAGACTGTATTACCATAAAAGAATTTGATAAAATGAAAAAAACAGCATTTTTGATTAATACTTCTAGAGGACCTATTGTTAATGAAGATGACTTAATTATTGCATTGTCAACGAATGTAATTGCAGGAGCTGGAATAGATGTTTATGACAAAGAACCCTTACCAGAGAATAACAAACTTCGATTTTTACCAAATGCATTGCTTACTCCGCACATAGGTTATGTAACAGCTGAAAATTATAGCATTTTTTATAACCAAATGATTGAAGGACTAGAGGCTTGTGTAAATGGAAAGCCTATCAGAGTTCTAGAGTAAAAATGGATCTCCCTGTTGTTAATCATGAGGATTATTTTGCCAAAATTGGTGATGATCATAAATTTCCAATTAATAAATTTGGAGAGTTAGCAAACTATTTAACTCAAAACAAAATAGTAAGTAAATTTCATAAACCTTCAGCCTGTTCATTTGAAACATTAAGCTACGCACATTCAAAAAATTATATATTGGATATTAAAAATAAAACTTTAAGCAAAGAAGGAGTAAAAAAAATTGGATTTCCACTTGTAGATAGTGTTGTGCAAAGATCCTTAGTTGCTACAGGCGGAACTGTTCTCGCATCTAAACTTGCAATAAATTATGGTATTTCATGCAATACAGCAGGAGGTAGTCACCACGCAAGTTATGACGGAGGTGCAGGTTATTGTGTGTTTAATGACGTTGCAGTTGCAGCACATTATTTACTTAATAGAGGTCTAGCAAATAGAATTTTGATTGTTGATCTAGATGTTCACCAAGGTAACGGCAATTCAGAAATCTTTAGAGACAACAGAAGTGTTTTTACATTCAGCATGCATTCCAAAACTAATTATCCTGCTAAAAAATCAAATAGTGATTTAGATGTAGAACTTGAGGATAACTTAGAAGATGACGCTTATATCAAAACACTTAAACATTATTTAAAAGAGCTAAATCAAGAAAATTTTGATTTTATTTTTTATATAGCAGGTGTTGATATTCATTTTAATGATAGATTGGGTAAATTAAAAATCTCTGACGAGGGAATAAAACTTAGAGATGAGCTTGTGGTAGAAAACTTTTTTTCTAGACGGATACCATTTTGTGGAGTTTTGGGTGGTGGTTACAACAAGGATTTCAATAAACTTGTTGAATTACATTCATTGTTACATCAATCTTGTGCTAAATATATAGGATCATGACAAAAAAAATAAATCCAAATTTAACTGCAGAACAAAAATTAATTTTATTCGAAGAGGGGACTGAGCGTGCAGGATCAAGTGAGTTAAATTATGAAAAAAGGGAAGGAAGTTTTCATTGTGCAAATTGTGGAGAAAAATTATTTGACTCGAAAACGAAATATGAGAGTGGATCAGGTTGGCCTTCTTTTTATGAGTCTCTACCAGATGTGTTTGAAACAAAAACAGATCACTATTTAGGTTATGCAAGAACCGAATATCATTGTAAAAAATGTGGCGGACATCATGGTCATATATTTGATGATGGTCCTAAACCAACTGGAAAGAGATTTTGCAATAACGGAGTATGTTTAGTTTTTAAACCAAAGAGCTAAATTTAATGTTTGAAAATATTGATATAAAGGCAATAAAAAAAGAATTAAGAAATTTTTCAAAAAATTACATAGAAAATTTCAATAAAATAGAAAAATTTTTAAAATCTGAAATAGATGAAATTTTAACTCTTAAAAAAAAGAATAAATCTATAATTCCTGAGATAAGTTTTAATCAGATAGATCAGGAAAATATTCAAGAAATAAGCAATATTAAAAAAAGAGGCTGTGTAATTATCCGTGATGTTTTTGATGACAAAATGATACAGAATTTGAATGAGAAATTAGAGAAATACATCGATGAAAATAATTATTATGAGGATCAAAAAAAAAAATCTAATTTAGATAAATATTTTAGTGACTTACAGTCTGCAAAACCTCAAATTTATGGTCTTTATTGGTCAAGAGCACAGATTGAAATTAGACACTCAGAGCAAATGGCTAAAGTAAAAAAATGGCTAAATAATCTTTGGATTTATGAAAACTCTGAATATAAAGTTTTTGATCCAAATAAAGAATTATCTTATGCAGATAGAGTAAGAAGAAGAGAGCCAGGGGATGATACTTTGGGACTTTCTCCTCATTGTGATGCTGGATCAATTGAAAGATGGACCGACAGTTATTATCAAAAAATTTATAGAGATATTTTTTCTGACAACTTTGAAAAATATAATCCATTTGATGCAAAGTATAGAGATAGAACAATAGAATTCGAGTCTCCTGCGGTTGCACATGTATTTAGAACATTTCAAGGATGGACTGCTTTAACAGAGCAAGGACCAAGTGATGGAACTTTACAATTAATACCTATTGCTAAAGGAATTGCTTATGTTTTAACCAGAGCATTACTAGATGATGTTGAAGAAAATGAATTGTGTGGATCAAAACTTGGTAGAGCTTTATCAGTAAACAAAGATTATCATTCATTACTGTTAAAAGGTTTAGTTTCAATTCCAAAAATGAAACCAGGTGATACTGTTTGGTGGCATCCAGACGTTGTTCATGCCGTTGAGGACAAACATTCAGGAAAAAATTATTCAAATGTTGTTTACGTTGGTGCAACACCATATTGTAAAA
>CACJYB010000030.1 GCA_902597515.1 uncultured Pelagibacteraceae bacterium | reverse complement strand
ATTGATTTTAATTGCTCTTTTATAACCATAGATATTAAGCGGTGAATTTTCTTGAAGTGAAAAAAAATTCTTTTTTTTATTTATAAATAAAGCTGTAGAATAGAAAATAAAATCTATTTTAGGTATAATTTTTAATATCTCAAAAATATTTAATATGTTGTACTTTATAAAAGTATTAATATTTTTAAAAAAAAACAAAATTTTTTTATTTTTAAATTTAAAATTTCGATAATAAAAAATAGTATTGTTCAAAATGTAGTATATTTTTCTTGATACTTTTTTAATTTTCATTACACTAAAAAAATATTGAATTTTAAATTCAAAAGATAATAAAAAATCTATCTGATTATTTTCGGACAACTTCAGAATTTCTTTAAAACTAACTATATTTGTTTTTTTAGAATTTTTAATTTTATTTGTATTGTTTAATAACAAATAATAAATTTTTTTATATTTTGAATTTTTAAAAAAATTTGAATAACTTTCAAAATAGGATTTATTAAAACTATTTTTCTCTAATACATGACATAAATATAATTTTTTTTTCACCTAAATTATTAAAACTTTTTATATTTGAAAGATCTAAGTTTCGCCGCTTCTAAATCCCATGTAAAATTAATGTCCCATCCACTTTTTTCATCCATAATGTACATAAAACCTTTTTTTGACCAATGACGGCCATCTTTGAGCATTGATTTATGATCTCTAATAAAAATTGCTCCATTATCTACATACAGATATGGAATTTTGCCCTCAGATAATCGTGTGTGTCTTTTTTCTAAAGGATTGTGATTAATTGGCTTTTTGTTTGTTCCCCAAAAATAATTTAATGTTTTAGTTACAGAGTACAATCCATCGTAACCTCTCTTTAAGTTTTTTAAATATAAATTTAAAGCTTCTGAATAATGTTTATTTGTTGTAAATGGATTGGTGGGATAGCACCATAAAATAATATCCGATTTAATATATGATAACATATTTATTATAGTTTCATTTGCGCTGGCTACCTTTTCATCACAATAATAATCTGGTCTTAGGTAAAATTTAATTCTTTTATTCTTATATTTTTTACAAATTTTTTCTAATTTTATATCATCACTACCTACAGCTATTTCATCTACTTTTGTTTTTAATAAATGATTGATCTTAATTTCTATTAAAGATTTGCCATTTATTTTTCTATACATTTTATTTGGAAGTCTCGTGCTATTTTTTCTAGCAATAATTACTGCAGTAATTTTCTTTTTCATATTAAAAATATTTATTAAGTCCTTCTTTAAACACTTTGATTAAAAATGACAAATCTTTATTTGTAAAAGCATTTGAGAAAAAAATTATACCATTTTTTGGATAGAAAATTTTATTTTGTTTTATAAAATTTTGAAAATTTTGAATTTTAGAATTATTTTTTTTTTCAAAAAAATCTCTTTGCGATCTGTTATTAATTGTCCTATTGGAAAAAACAATTCTTGCCATAGAACAGTAAGAATAAACCTTAATATCTAAATTTTTTTTCTCTGAAAATTTATTAATTGTATTACTAAATTTTAGGGTTTTTTTCTTTAAAGATGAATAAATTATTTTATGTTTTGTCAGATAACTGGTAACTTTATTAGCAACATACATATTAATTGAATTGCCAGAAAAAGTTCCACCAAAAAATATTTTCAATTTTTTTTTTTTTAATTTGGAATATATTTTTGGTGATATTGCTATTACACCTAGAGGAAATCCACCTCCAAATGCTTTACCAAATACAGATATATCTGATTTAATATTATTATTTGTTTGAAAAGATTTTCCTTCATCTCTAAGTCCAGTAATCATTTCATCTAAGAAAAAAATTAAATTATTTTTCTTTGCATAATCTTGTAAAAATCTTATATAATTTATATTTGCAATATTAGGTAAAGATCCTTGTATTGGCTCTAAGAGTATACAGCATGTTTTTGACTTAAATTTATCTAAAATTTTTTTTGATTTTTTAATATTTCCATAAGGAATAAATTTAATTTTATTTTTGGTATCATTTGGCAATCCATCTGACAAACTCAAATTATTTAAATTTTTATCTGCATTATATAAGGTTTCATTTAAAGATCCGTGCCAACTACCACTAGCGTTAATAATAATTTCTTTTTTCGTTAACGCTCTGCATATTCTAAGGGCCTTCATGATGGACTCCGATCCAGAGTTACAAAATACAAATTTAGAAAAGTTAGGAATTACTTTTTTTAATGTTTTACTAAATTCAATCGCGTGTATGTTTGGATTAGCATAATTTGATATTTTTTTCTTTGATAAGTCTTTCAGACATTTTTTTATTATCAAATTATTGTGACCCAAAATTTGGCTACCTGCACAATTTGATAAATCTAAGTATTTTTTATTTCTAATGTAAATATGTGCACCTGATGAATGAGATATTAAATTTTGACTATTATAGCCTTCATTTAAAATATAACTTTCTTGCATTAGAACAGTAATTTTGTTAGTTAGTTTGCCAATTAAATTGTTAGTAAATCTAATATGAATAAATTAATTAATCATACTTCAAATTTATATAGTTTGGATCCTAAAAAAACAATCCAAAATAATATTCAAAGAAAAAAGAAAATATTAGATAGAGATCCTCAACTATTTCAAGGTGTTCCATTACCAAGTTGGATCGAATTAAGTTTAATAGATGCTTGTAATAGAGTTTGTTCTTTTTGCCCAAAATCAGATTTTGATACTGCTCCTAATACGTATCAAAAAATGACATTGGGATTTATAGATAAACTATGTAGTGATTTAAAAAAAATAAATTTTCAAGGTGCATTTAGTGTTTGTGGTTACGGAGAACCATTGCTTCATAAAGAACTTATTCAGATTGTTAATAAGCTTGGTGAACTTGGTGGTGTTGAAATAGTTACAAATGGTGATCCATTAAAGCCTCAGATTTTGAGAGAAATTTATGAGTCCAGAACAACAAAACTTATAATTAGTATGTATGATGGTGAGCATCAGATTGACTATTTTGAAAGTATGATTGCAGAGGCAAAAATAGACAAAGATTTTGTTGTCTTAAGAAATAGATGGCACGATGAAACTGAGGACTTCGGTGTAAAGTTAACTAACAGAGTTGGAAATATTAAAATTGGAGAGCAAAAAGAAATAGATAAAAATAGAGGTTGTTTTTATACTAGTTATCAGCTTTTGGTTGATTGGAATGGAAATGTTTATTTGTGTCCACAGGATTGGGATAGAAGATTACCAGTTGGAAATGTTATGATAGAGAATTTTTTTGATGTATGGAATGGAAAAATTTTAAATAAGTATAGAAAGAAACATCTAAGCTCTAGAAGAGATATAGCTCCATGTAATAAGTGTAATGCTGATGGAAAAATACATGGCAGTAATCATGCTAAAATTTGGCACAAAAAATTTAAAATATTTAACAATTTATAAATTTATTGATCATCAATAAATTTTTTTCTGGTTTTCAATGACAACTTTTTATCATAATCACTTAAATAATATTTATCTCCATCTTTCTTACCATTAAAAGTTACTAGAAAAGTATTTCTTTTAGATTTTGTATTGTTGGTGTGAGAAAAATGTGGGCATAATGGATTAAAAACTAAAATATCTCCAATTTTTCCTGTTACTGCGGTTGCAGAATTATAAAATTTTTTGTGAAATTTTTTTGGAAATTCAGATGTTGTCTTTGATCTCTTATCCTTAAAATATTTTTTTTGGTAGTATTTTGGGTCATCACTCTCTTTTTTACAAATATGCAAACATCCATTTTTAAGGGTATTTGGTGATAATAAAATTTGAACATGTATAAATTTTGAAGCATAAGTGAACCATCCGTTCATTTGTTTTTTTAATCTATAATTATAAACTTTAAATGCCCCATCTATATGAGGAACAAAAACTCTTCCATCTTTTTGTTTTGAAACGTACTTATCTTTAAAATATACAATCTTATCACCAATGCAGTCCTGCAGAACTTTTCTTAATTTTTTTGTGAGATATAGATCAACTAAATCTTTATTTTTTTTGCTAATATTTGTTATTCTAAAAGCATGTCCGTTTTTTTCCTTTGAATTTTCATATTTATCTGCGTCTAGAGAGTTAATTTTATTTAGAATTTTATGTGATAGATTTTTAGAATAAAATTTCTTCAATATAAAAAATCCATTTTTATTGTATTGATCTATATAATTCATAATATAAAGCTTTAATTAATATAAAAAATGAGCATTATCAATAACATAAGAAGCATCCCAAGAGAAGATAGAATAGATGATAGGCCATTAAAATTTATTAGAGCTGATAGAAATGAGAAAGTAGATAATTGGGAAAAAAAAATAATTAATAAAATATTTAGAAATATAAATTCTAGAGAATTTACCGCATACTTTAACCCATTAGTCATAAAAAAAATTTTATCTAAATATGCAAAATATCTAGGAGTTACTTTCAGTAATATATGTGTGTTTAATGGAGGAGATGCAGTAATTAGAGAATTTATTTTATTTAATTTTAAAAAAAATTTGAAAGTTGGAATTAATGATTACAACTATCAAATGTATAATGTCTATTTTCAACTATTAAATATTAAATGTTATAAAGTAAATTATATTTTTTCAAAAGATTCTTTTAATTTGTTTGAGTTTAATAAAAAAAAATTTTATGAGTTGTTACCTAAGGTAGATATATTTTTTCTTACTTTTCCTAATCAAATTTCTGATGAGGATTTTACATTAAATGAATTTAATAAAATTTTAAAAAAATACAAAAACAAAAAATTTTTTATTGATGAATCTTATTATGGTTTTGGACATAAATCCTTTATCAAATTGGTAAAAAAAAATAAAAATATTTTCATTTTAAGAAGTATCACTAAAACCTTAGGATTAGCCCCACATAGAATTGGTTTTTTAATTGCAAACAAAGACTCTTTAAAAAAGTATAAAAATTTTCAAACCCCATATCAATTATCAATATTCTCAGGAAAATTATTAGATTTTTTTATGAAAAATTTAAATCTGATTAAAAAATATCAAAGTGAAGTTGTTAAAAGTAGAGATGTTATTGTAAATAAATTAAGAAAAAAAG
Organism: uncultured Pelagibacteraceae bacterium; assembly: GCA_902597515.1. GTDB lineage: Bacteria > Pseudomonadota > Alphaproteobacteria > Pelagibacterales > Pelagibacteraceae > Pelagibacter. Next base: position 2,622 of record CACJYB010000030.1, on the reverse strand, counting down.
GTTATTTAATTAATAATCCAAAAAGTAATTTTATTAATATTTTGCTAAGCAAAAAAGAGAAAGATCAAGTTGTAAGAAAATCAAAAAAAAACAAATTTATTTTTAAAGTAAGCAAAATTTCAAATAAACTCTTTATTAGAATTACATTTGGAAACTATAAAACTATGAAAAAAATATTAAATATTTTTTAATGGAAAAAATTAATCTAAAAAAAGTAAAAATTGATAAAGATATTGTAAAGTGGGTAAATTGGTTAAATGATGTTAACACCTCTATTTATACTAATAGAAGGTTGAAAAAGCATACTATACAATCTCAAAAAAAATTTATTAAAGAAAAAAATAACTCAAAAAATACATTGTTATTTAAAATATATTATAACGCAGATTTTGTTGGGGCCTTAGAAGTTTGCGATATTGATAAGTTTCATAAAACTTGTGAAATAGGTTTTTTCATTGGAGAAAAATTAAATTGGGGTAAAGGCATTGCTACAAAGGCTGTAAAAATTGCAAAAAATTTAATGATTAAAAAATTCAAGATGAAAATAATCTATGGTTGTTGTTATGGAAAAAATATTGGTAGTGCAAAAGTATTTTTAAATAATAATTTTAAAAAGGTAGCTGTATTTAAAAAATTCTATAGATTAAATAAAAATACAAAAGTTAGAGATGATAAAATTTGGTTTGAATTTTTAGTTTAATTTGACTGATTTATTTAGTTATTTAGAATTAACTTAAAAGGATTTTCTCTTGTCCAAAATTGAATAGCATACCTTGTAGTACCAATTGAAGCATCTCCTCTTCTATGTAAACCATGAGTATTTGCCATCACTAAGGTATTTTCAGTAACTTGCATAAGAACAGACTTTTTATCTAATTTATTTTTATAATTTTTATTAGTTCTAAAAGATGCATTAACTTTTTTATCTAAAGAGTATTTAATTGACTCTTTCCATTCAAAAAATAATCTCTTTAGCGAGAACTTATTTGAATTTGGTAGATATCGAAAAGGACCCTGACTTTTTTCAACTTTGTCTATAAATAACCAACATTTAAATGTGTTATGAAAAGTATCAAAATGGTAATCTTTATTTGGATCTTCAGTGTTATCGTTTTTAACGAGAATTTTTTCAAGTCTACAATATAAATCATAATCTTTTTTTTGTTCACAAGTAACAAAATAATCCTTTATAAAAGAATGATTTTTGAACCAAAATAATGTTGGGTATTTATCTTTAAAAGTTTCATTTATATATAGAGTTTTATATTCCAGACCTTCATTCATTTGGATTGATATATTTTCTCCTTGTTTTTCATCAATAGAATTATCTATTGCTAAAAAAAATTCTTCTTTTAGCTTATTAAAATCGTTATCACTCAAAAAGTTACTCTTTGAGTCAAAACCCGAACTTAAAATTTGATTAAATTTTTTTATATTATTTTTATCAATTGGGAAAAAATTGTATTTAAACCAAAATATAAGTTTACCTAGGACATACCTTAAAACCTGAAATCCTAAAAAATTTAAAATAAAACTATCTAAGCATTTTTCATGTGAAAAAAATTTCATTAATTTCATATAGCAATACTTGTTAATCTCCTTGATTTTGAATTTATAAATTTTTCATATATTCTAATCATATTATTATGTTTTTTTAAATTTGTTTTTTTTATGTATTCACAAAGCACATTAATTTTATTTGACAATTTTTGATCGTAAACAATATTCAAACTTTCAAAAAAATCATAATCAATCAGATGATGCATTGCATAAAACTCGTATATTTGTTTTTTTTGAATTTTCATTTTTTTATTTTTACTTAATAGATTGTCTATAAAATTTTCATAATCTAATTTAGATTTTGGCGTTATACTAAACTTATAACCCATGTGAGGATTAATTCCTGCATTCAAGACTGGAATATTAAATAATGGATATTCATGAGCAATACTACCGTATACAGTTAACACAGCATCAATTCCTATATTATTAATTAAAAAATTATGGGTTTCAAATTTATCTACAAGTTTAAATTTTGGAAATTTTTCTATAAATCTTTGAAATATTTTAATATTTCTATCATACAACGATGGATGAACTTTTATGTACCAATTAATATTTTTATCATATTTTTTTTTAGTAGTAATTTTTCCTAAAAATGTGAGCCAATCAAAAAAATCATTAAAAATCATATCACCATAAACATGTGGCGCATCCATAAAACAATGTGCTGCAATTAAAATATTTTTATTCTTACCTCTATTTTTATTTTTATAAATTTGTGTATTTGAAAAAACTGACTTAATGGGTCTAGCAATTTTATATCTGACGTCTTCTTTACCAGAAAATCTTAAATTTAAATTTTTTTTTGCATCATTTAGTAGTTTAATCTTTGTTTTTTTTGGGTACTTTCTAAATTGAGATGGATATTCGTAATGATCATTCCACTTAATAAATTTATTTTTAGTTAACTTATAATGTGATTTTGGTGCAACCACATAAACATCTATTTTTTTTGATATTCCTATTCTTCCGACTAAGCCCATGATATAAACACTATGGGATAAGATTATTGATTTTGTTTTATTTTTTTTAAAAAATTCCTCCCAATAAAAAATTAAT
>CACJYB010000029.1 GCA_902597515.1 uncultured Pelagibacteraceae bacterium | reverse complement strand
ATAAGTTCAGAAGAATATTTAAACGTATTTGACCGTGTATTAAAAAAATTAGAAGAGTTTAAACCAGAATTTATATTAATTAGCGCTGGTTTTGATGCCCATGAGGATGACCCTCTTGCTCAATTTAATTTAAAAACAAATGATTATTTCACTATTACCAAAAGAATATTAGAGGCTTCTAAAAAATTTTGTAATGGAAAAGTTGTTTCAATTTTAGAGGGCGGTTATGACCTAAATGCACTTCGAGACAGCACTAAAAGACATGTTGATGCTCTTTTAGAATTTAATTGATAATTCTTAAGAAAACTCTAAATAAAAAATTTCATGAAGTTATATAAAATAAAAAAATCTGGTATTGATAATAAAGGAAGAGGACTTTATGCAACTCGTGACATTAAAGAGGGAACCAAAATAATTGACTATGTCGGAAAACTTATAACAAAAAAACAAACACAAGATTCTGATAAATACGATAATAATAAACCAATATATTTATTCACAATAAATAAAAGATACGATCTAGATGGAGATTTTCCATGGAATACCGCAGGTTTAATTAATCATTCTTGTGATAATAATTGTGATTATGATGGAAAGGGATTGAAAATTTGGGTCAAAGCAATCAAAGATATTAAAAAAGGTGAAGAGTTTACCTGTGATTATGGATTTGGTTATGATGAAAATTACAAACAATTTCCTTGTAAATGTAAATCAAAAAACTGTTGTGGGTATATTGTAAGAGCTGAGTCTAGATGGCGAATAAATAAAAAGTTTGCTATGAGCAATAAAAATAAATTAATAAAGAACTCTAAATAAAAATAAACCACTTGGTGGTGCTGGAGGAGCACACAGCGTTCTTTTTTTTGACTTAAATCTCTTTTCAAAAGTTTTCAAATCCCATTTAGTTTCTCCCAAGTATTTTAAACAACCAACCATAGATCTAACCTGGTGTTGTAAAAATGATTGAGAACTAAATTGAAATTCAATTTTATTTTTTGATGATTTAATTTTAATTGATTTAATAGTTTTAATTGGACTTTTAGCGTGGCAGCTTGAAGATCTAAAAGTTGAATAATCATTAGTTCCTAATAGCTTTTTTGCACCCTTTTTCATTAATTCTAAATTTAAAGGCCTACGAACATGCCATGCTCTATTTTTTTCAATTATTGGTTGGCTTATTTGATTAAAAATAAAGTATTTATAAATTCTTTGTTTTGCTGAAAATCTAGCATGAAATTTATTATTTCTTTTTTTTATATTTTTAATTGCAATGTCTTTTAAATTTAAAAAATAATTAATGGATTTTAAAAATTTAATTTTATCAGTTATTTTATTTTTGCAATCAAAGTGTGCAGATTGCTCAAATGCATGAACTCCTGCATCGGTTCTTCCTTGACCATGTAAAATAATTTTTTCTTTTAATAATTTAGATAATTTTTCTTGAATTAATCCTTGAATTGTCGGGCCCTTTTTTTGGACTTGCCATCCTCTAAAATTTGTCCCTACATACTCAATAAGTATTTGGTATCTATTCATTATAAAAATGAACCCTTTTTAATTTGTGTTCCCAAAACAAATTCTCCAATACTTTGAGGCTTTTTTCCTTGTCTTTGTATTTCTTTAATTTTTACTGATTTTTTATCTCCACATGAAATTTCTAAATGGTTAGATAAAACCTCACCTGGTTTTCCTTGCGCTTGTCCAATTTCTGCTTTTAATATTTTATATCTCTCACCGTTAAACATGAAATAAGCACCTGGAACAGGATAAAGTCCATTTATTTTACCAATTATAATTTTAGCATCTTCTTTCCAATTAATCTGCCCCTCTAATTTTTGAATTTTAGACGCGTATGTAGCTGATGAGTGATCTTGTTCTATAAAGTTTGCTTTATCTTCATATATATCATCTATATTGTCTAAAATTTTCTCTGCAGCTAAACTTGATAGTTTTTCATTAATATCTTCAGCATTTAAATTATTTTCTATATTAATTTTATAAACATTACATACCGGTCCTGTATCTAGTTCCTCCCCTATTTTCATAATACTAATTCCTGTCTCTTTATCTAAATTCATAATTGATCTTTGAATAGGAGCAGCACCTCTCCATTTTGGAAGAATAGATGCGTGTATATTGATAAATCCTTTTTTAGTTAAATTTAAATATGACTTTGGTATAATTTGACCATAAGCAACAACTATTGCCAAATCTGCCTCTAAAGATTTAAAATATTCTAATTCATCTAAATTTGCTTTTAATGAATTTGGTGTTCTAAATTCTATATTTAAAGTCTCTGAAACTAATTGAATTGGTGACTTGTTAATTTTTTGACCTCTTTTAGATTTTTGAGGAGGTTGTGTATAAACACAAGAAATAGGATATCCATTTTGATAAAGTGATTTTAAAATTGGAACAGCGAACATGGGGGTACCCATAAAAACTATTTTTTTTAGCATTGATTAAGCTTCTGCAGGAGTAGATTTTAATTTTGATAATTTTTTAATTATCATCGACCTTTTTAATTTTGAAAGATAATCAATAAATAGGATTCCCTCTAAATGGTCCATCTCGTGCTGAATACATGTTGCTAGAAGACCTTCGGCCTTTAGCAATTTCTTTTCTCCATCGTAATCAAGATATTCTACTTCACACTTACTAGGTCTATCAATTTCTGCAAACTGATTTGGCACAGAAAGACATCCTTCCTCATAAGTTGCTTTTTCTGGATCTTTATTTTTGATAACCGGATTTACGAAATATCTTGGCTCTTTTTTGCTCTCATCTTTACTTATATCCATAACAATAATTCTCTTTGGTACACCGATTTGTATCGCCGCAAGACCAATTCCGTTTGCGGAATACATTGTCTCTAGCATATCATCCATCAATTTCTGCTCTTCTTTACCAACACTATTGACTGGTTTAGATATTTGCCTAAGTAATTTATTAGGTTCTGTTATTATAGTTCTGATAGCCATAACTTGATTTTATTATAATTTTTATACTTTTAAAGGAAGAACTTTTAGCAATAGTTTATTTCTAATTAAATCAACATTTAATTGATTTAAAGTATTGATAATAAAATAAACTGTATCTTCATCAATATTTTCAATTTTGTCAGGTCCAATTACCTCAATTATTCTCAACAATGCGGCACCAATCTCATTATTGTCTATCATTGTTTGAATATCAGCAGGCATTTCTGATTGCTTCACCTCATAAAGACCGTCATATTTTTTTGAAATTTCAACTCCATCAGATTTAAGCGCCTCTAAAAAAATTATATCTTTTTTTGATAAAAAATATTTTTTATCTTTTTTAATTTTCTTTAAAAATTTATCTAGATCCTCTTCAATTTTAGATTTTGCATAGTCCCCATTGAAATAATTTATAAGTTTTGATTGATGTAAAATTTTACTGTTATATTTAATCTTTTTATCTGCCGTCTCTTTCTTATTTAGATTACTATTATAAAATGTTGTAAAATTTGATGGAACATCCTCAACATTAATTTCACCTAAAAATTTTTTTAATTCTAAATCAAAGGCATTGCCTATGTCATCAGATAAAAATAGGTCCTTTAAAATCTTTATAAATTCTAATTTGATTTTTGGTTCTTCTGTTAAAAGAGTTCTTTGATATAAAAGTGCACGTCCCTCGATTGAAGATAAAGATTTATACGCCTCTTTTGCGTTTAAAAGTTGATTAATATTAAATTGGAATTTTTTATAAAATTCGAATAACTCCTCTTCAGAATAATTTTTATCATTAACAGCTTTTTCTATTGTAGAAATTTTTTCTACATCACTAATTTCTATATCCTGAATTTTAAAAAGTAAATCCCATGTCTGGATGTTTGCCAATTCTGATTCAAATACCTGTATTTTTTGCTTTGTATAAAGTTTTATTTGTAACGATAGAAATGCGTCATATGCCTTTTTATGGTTGGATCCAAGATTTAAGTGCTAAGGATCCTACTTCTATATTTAATTTATTTGGATTGTTTCCCTATGACGTACCTTCTTTCCTTGTAATTGGAGCATGGCCAGTTGCTATGGGGGTATCAATGTGGGTGCAACAAAAGTTAAATCCCGCTCCAACAGATCCAATGCAAGCAAAAATATTTATGTTCTTCCCTTTATTTTTAACTGTAATTCTTGCACCATTCCCAAGTGGTCTAGTAATTTATTGGACAGTTAATAACATTTTAACAATGGCTCAGCAGGTTGTAATAATGAAACGTACAACAGTTAAAACTGTAACCTGATTAAAAAAATAATAAATGGACCTTGAAAAGATATTACCTAAAGATGGGCCACCAATCAATGAAGTAACTAAATATATTGAAAAATATAAAAATGATTTAATTGTAATTAAATACGGTGGAAATGTTTTAATTGATAGAAACGTATTTAATAATTTTATAACTGATCTTAGTGTTTTAAATAAATTAGACCTTGCAACTGTGGTAATTCATGGTGGTGGACCTAGAATTAAAAGAGAGCTAGAAAAATCAAATATTCAATCAAAATTTATAAGAGGACTAAGAGTAACTGACAAAAGTATAATTGATATTGTTGAATCTGTTTTGATTGATTTTAATAATGACATTGTTGATTCTTTAAAAGACAAAGGCACAGAGGCAATCTCTATTCACACAAAAAATAATAATGTTATAAAAACTATACCAGAAGCAGAAGAGCTAGGATTTGTAGGAATACCAAATGAGATTAATAATGAACAAATATTAAATATAATTAATCAAAATAAAATTCCTATAATTTCTCCATTAGGATTAGGTAAAGAAAACCAAACATATAATATTAATGGAGATACAGCTGCGATGGCTATAGCAAAATCTTTAAAATCTAGAAGACTATTGTTAATGACGAATGTTGATGGTGTTCTAGATAAAAATAAGAAATTAATAGAGGAAATTTCTTCATCTGAGGTTCTTAAAATGATTAAAGATGAAACTATTACAGAAGGTATGATACCTAAAATAAACGCATGCTTAGACGCCGTAAATAATGGTGTAACAGCAGTTGGTATAATCAATGGCACAAAGCCACATTCGTGTTTATGGGAAATATTCTCTGACAAGGGCTCTGGGACCTTAATAAGACAATGAAAGAATTAAAGAATATCAAAAACATATTATTTGATTGTGATGGGGTACTCTATAGTGATCTTGAAGGAGTATTTGGTCAAGTAAGTAAAAAAATGACTCAATATATTTCGAATAAATTAAATGTAGATTTAAAAGAGGCAAAAGAATTACAAACAAATTATTTTCATAAATATAACACTAGTCTTAATGGTTTAATGATACATCACGATATACCTCCAAGAGAATTTTTAGACTATGTGCATGATATTAATTTAGATTTTTTAGAAAAAGATACTGCTTTAAGGAATGAGCTTGAAAATATTAATCTAAACAAATTTGTCTTTACAAATGGTAGTAAAGAACATGTTAAAAATATTACTACTCACTTAGGAATTGATGATCAATTTGACGGTGTATTTGATATTGTTGATGCTGAGTACAGTCCAAAACCTGAGGCAAAAGCATTTGATCTGATGATCAAAAAATTTCAAATTGATCCAACTGAGACACTTTATATTGAAGATATCGCAAAAAACTTATCTATAGGAAAAGAAAGAGGAGCAAAAACAGTTTGGTTAATCAATGATGAATACTGGGGCAAAAAAGAGTCTGATGAAGAGTATATTGATTACAAAATTGAAAATCTTTCTTTATTTTTAAAAGAAATAAGGTTATTAAAAAACTCATAAAACTATGAGTATTGAGAAAATTATAAATGAAGCTTGGGAAAATAAAGACCAAGTAAGTCAAAATTCAGATAAATCTTTAAAGGATGCTGTTAATCAAATTATTGATGATTTAGACAGTGGAAAAGCAAGAGTAGCTGAAAAGATCAATGGTGAATGGGTTACACATCAACATCTAAAAAAAGCTATCATGTTAAGCTTTAGAATGTACCCAATGGAAAATTTAAATGGTCCATACAGTAGCTGGTATGACAAAGCACATTTACTTAAAGGAAAAACAGCTGGATGGACAAAAGAAGATCATGAAAAAGCTGGTTTTAGAATGGTGCCTAATTCACCTGTAAGAAAAGGATCGTTTGTTGGAAAGAATGCAGTTTTGATGCCATGTTATGTAAATATTGGTGCTTATATTGATGAAGGAACAATGATGGATACATTTAGTCGTGCAGGAAGTTGTTGTCAGATTGGAAAAAATTGTCATATCTCAGCTGGTACTGGAGTTGGAGGAGTATTAGAACCTGCTCAAGCATTACCTACAATTATTGAAGACAATGTTTTCTTAGGAGCAATGTCAGAAGTAGTAGAAGGTGTAATAGTTGGAGAAGGCTCTGTCCTGAGTATGGGAATGTATATTGGACAATCAACAAAAATTGTTAATAGAAAAACTGGTGAAATAACTTATGGAAAAATCCCACCCTATTCAGTAGTAGTTCCAGGATCCTTGCCGGATAAAAACAATCCACAAGCACCATCTTTGTATTGTGCAGTAATAATTAAACAAGTTGATGAAAAAACGAGATCAAAAACATCAGTTAACGATCTTTTAAGAGATTAAACATGCCAACAATAAATGAATTAAAATTAGCTAAAGAGCTAATTAAGTTTCCATCTGTTACAAAAACTGATGCTGGTGTAATTAAATTTTTAGAAAAAAAATTAAAAAAACTTGGCTTTAAAACTAAAATACTCGAGTTCAAAGATAAAAATAGTTATCCTGTAAAAAATCTTTATGCAAGACTTGGTACCACAAGTCCAAATTTTTGTTATGCAGGCCATTTGGATGTAGTACCACCTGGTAATTTAAATGATTGGACTGTTAATCCCTTTAAACCTGCAGTTAAGAAAGGATACTTAATTGGTAGAGGTGCAAATGACATGAAAAGTTCAATAGCTGCATTTGTTACTGCGGTAAGTAACTTTTCTGAGGTAAACAAAAAATTTGGTGGCTCCATCAGCCTTCTAATTACTGGAGACGAAGAAGGAATTGCAATTAATGGGACGAAAAAAGTTGTTGAGTATTTGAGAAAAAGAAAAGAAAAAATAGATTTTTGTTTAGTTGGAGAACCTACTAATCCAAATAAATTAGGAGAAATGATTAAAATCGGTCGTAGGGGTAGTATGAATGGAAAATTGTCTATCATTGGTATTCAAGGTCATGTAGCTTACCCTAACAGAGCAAACAATCCATCTACATCTTTAGTCCAAATACTAAAAGAATTGAAAGAAATTAAATTTGATAAAGGAACAAAAGATTTTCAACCTACAAATTTAGAAATAACAAAAATTAATATTGATAATTCAGCTGATAATGTAATTCCAGGATTAGCTAGTGCATCCTTTAATATTAGATTTAATAACAAACACACATCTTACAAATTAAAAAACAAAATTAATAAAATAATAAAACAAATTTGTAATAAAAATAAATCAAAATATAAAATTGAATATAGTGTTTCTGGTGAGGCCTTTTTAACTAAGCCTAACAGAACCACATTTATGATACAAAATATAATTAAGAAAATTACTAAAATTAAACCTAAATTATCTACAACTGGTGGTACATCAGATGCAAGATTTATAAGAAAAATAGCTCCATGTTTAGAATTTGGATTAGTGGGAAAAACTATGCATAAGGTAGGCGAATGTGTGTCCTTATCTGATTTAAAAAAATTAACTTTAATTTATACTAAAATCTTAGATAACTACTTTAAGTGAAAACTGGTTTAATTACATCAGATACATCTCAAAATCATGATACAGGTCCTGGGCATCCAGAGCAAATAGCAAGAGTATCAGTCATAATAGAAAATTTTAAAAAACTTAATAATAAAAATCTTATATGGAAGAAACCATCTAAAGTTTCAGATGATATTCTATTAACCACACATGAAAGTAATTATTTAAATTTAGTAAAAAGTTCTTTTCCAAACAAAGGATTTTCTTCACTTGATGGTGATACAATCATTTCACCTGGAAGCAAAGATGCAACTTTCGATGCAGTTGGATCAATAATTACTGCAATTGATGGAGTAGAAAAAAAAGAATTTAGAAATGCATTTTGTGGTGTTCGACCTCCTGGACATCATAGCTCACAAAATAAGGCTGCTGGTTTTTGCATTTTAAATTCAGTAAGTATTGGTGCAAATTATTTGTTAAAAAAATATAAATATAAGAAAGTTGCAATAATAGATTTTGATGTACATCA
>CACJYB010000028.1 GCA_902597515.1 uncultured Pelagibacteraceae bacterium | reverse complement strand
AAATAACTTTAAAATTAGTAAGAAAAATAGATTTTTTTATAATGTAGATAAAATTATAAATAAAGTCAAAAAAACTATTAAAAGTATCTCTTTAAAGTATCAGATAAAATCTATAAGTTTTGTAGCTCATGGATCTGCTTGTTTTTACAAAGAAAAAGATAAAAACATTAAAAGTGGATATCATTTTTCATCTAAGAATATTAATCATAAATTAGAGAATGAGTTTGTTTCAGTTTTAAAAAAAACTCCATTTACATTTACAAAAAAATATCAAAATTTTCATAATCTAGGTAAAAACTTTTATTATTTAAAAAATAATTTAAATGAATTTCAATTTTTTACTCTAACTTCCTTATTAGCAAATTACTTTACTGGTCAAAATATTTCTGATCCTTCTTATATTTCTTGCCATTCTTATCTTTGGAACTTTAAATTAAATAATTACTCAAAACTGACTAATAGTAAAAAAAAAATTTACCTACCTAAAATAAAAAAAGGTGGCGAGCTAATTAAATCAAAAGTTAAACATGATTTTCATTTAAACGGTATAAAAATTTTTAATGGTTGTCATGATTCATCAGCCGCATTTTTTTTTCATAAAGCTTTCTTTTCAAATAAAAATAATATATTTCTAAGCACTGGTACCTCATTTGTAATAGGCGCTTATGTTAAAAATTTTAATAATCTTAACAAAAAAATTCAATTCAATCTTCTTAGATCACCGGATCAAAAGGGGTTTTTTTACTCGCAAAGTTTTGAAAATAAAAAATTTATTGAAAATTTAAAAACCAAAAAAACAAATAATTTTATAAAAATATTTTTAAAAATTAATCAACTGAATAAAACAGATAATATTACATTAGTAATTGATGGTCCCTTGTCAAAAGATAAAGTAAATTTAAAATTAATTAAAAATATATTCAAGTTTAAAGAAATTTATTGCATTAAAAATCAAAATGCTCCATCTTTTGGAATATTAAGACTTATACAAAAAAAAAATAACTTTAAAAAAGAGAAATTTTATAAAAAGTTTACATGATAAAAATTTCCCATAGGGTAAACACAATTAAACAGTTAAAAGCCACTCCAAAAAAATTTGGAATAGAAATTGATATAAGAGATAATAATAAAAAATTAATCGTAACTCATGATCCATTTAAAAAAGGAGTAGATTTAAATAAGTTTTTAAAGTTTTTTAAACACAGGTTAATAATAGCAAATATAAAATCAGAAAGAATAGAAAGCTCTGTTATTAAAATTTTCAAAAAATACAAAATTAATAATTATTTTTTTCTAGATTCCTCCTTTCCAAAAATAATTGAATTAATAAGATTGAATTTTAAAAAAATTGCTATTCGAGCATCGTACTTTGAAGGTATAGAAACTTCTAGAAAATTAAAAGGAAAAGTAAATTGGGTCTGGTATGACACCTTTAAAGGTTTAAAGTCTTCAATCAATGATATTAAAAAACTTAAAAAACTAAATTTTAAAATTTGTATTGTTTGTCCTAAATTACACAATCCTAAAAATAGTATTGATAAAAGAATAGTCTATAAGTTAAAAAATAATAAATTAATAGATGCCGTATGTACAAAAGAAAAGTTTTTTAAATTTTGGGATTAATTAAATAATAATATCTTAATTGAACCTATTATTTGCTCAATACTACCTCTAATTTTTTTAATTATTGTATTGCTACTTCCATGTCCAAATTTTCTCTTTTTTTTATTAAAATTTGTATGAAATCTTTTTATTTTATATTTTTTGTTAATAGCCGTAAGATAAATTACTAAATCTATTGAAAAATCTTGAGGATAATAATTTATAGATTTCAATAAATTTTTATTAAAAAGAACAGGCATCGCATGAATGTCGTAAATCAATTTACGAAATAAAATAGTTGAAAAAAGGGTCAATCCATAAGAAAAAATAATGTCTGTAAAAGACCAATTATTTTCTAACTTATTAGTTCTGTAACCTTTAATGAAAATTTTTTCATTATTTTTGTTTTCTAACTTACTCAACTTAATTAATTTTAAAATATCTTTTGGGTCAACTTCCAGATCAGCATGTGAATATAACAAAAATTTACCTCTTGTTGCTCTAAATCCTTTTAATAAACCATTTCCAAAACCAATATTTTTTTTTATTGAAACTCCAATAATATTTTTTTTATTTTGAGAAATTTTATTTATTACTTTTTTTGTACGATCTGTTGAGCCATTGTTAACTAAAATTAATTCATTTTTTTTATCGGATAAAAACTTTCTATACTTTCTAAGTAAAAGTGGTATATTTTTTTCCTCATTATAACATGGTATCACTAAAGAAAATTTCATTTTCTAATAATTATAACTTAAATTTAAATTTTAATATTTTTTTTATATTATTGGTAATTAATTTTATCTCTTACTCTATATATGCTGTTCTATCAAAGTATAACAATTTTTTAATAGAAGGACTGATTTATTTAAACTTTTTTATTTACTATATTTTGTCAAAAAAATTACCTAATGAAAAATTTAGTTTAATAATTAGTATAAATTTAAAAGAATTTTTAACTTTTGCTGCAATCACTGTAATACTTGTATTTTTATTATTTTATGAATTTCAAGTCCCAATATTTGCTGACGAAATTGCTCCCACAAGAAGAGCAGTAAGGACTGCATTATTTGGATCTATAATTTTTTTAGATAATATCAATCTTGAAAAATTAAATTACTTTCCATTAAAAAATTTAATTCACATATTTCTATTAGTTCAACTTTTGTTTGTTTCATTGTTTATTTTTTTATTATCAAAAAAAAATAATATATTTACACTTTTACTTATAATAATTTTAACTCTAATATTTCGTTTTTTTTTAAAAGACGGTGTCCACCATCCACCACTAAATCATTTATCTACAAATATATTAACCTCAATATTTGGATTAAGCCATCTTACAGTTAGAATTTCATATTTTTTACCATTTATAGTATTTTTATTTTTGGTTTATAAAAAATTAAATGAATACTTTGACTTTAAAACCAGTATTTCATTTGTATTGTGTATAGGAACTTTTCCATTACTTCTTTTATCAAGCATTACACCTGATCATACTCTGTGGAGTAGTATGCTGATTATTTATTTATTAATTCATATCTATCTTGATCAGAAAATAAATTATAAATTATTAATTTATGTAATTTCAATTGCAATATTATTTAGGATTACATCATTTATTACATTTGCATTAATCTTATTTATTTTTATATTTGATCACTACAAAAATAAAAAAAATCTTTTTACAAAAAGCTATTATATTATCTTTACAGAAAAAACATTATTTTATCCTTTAATCGCAATACCCATATTTCTCACAAGTATTACTGTTCCACAAGCATTTGAAGGTATACAAGAAACAAATATACTCACTTATTTTATTTCAGCTTTAAAATTAAAAATACCTTTTTTTGCTTTATTAAAACAAATACCACAATGGTATTACCCTTTCTTTTTTTTAATTTTCTTTATTAACAAAAAAGTTATATTTTTAAGTTTTTTTATATGCTGCTTAATTGTTTGGTATTCAATTGATCCATCTCTATGGGGAAATACTAAATATGTTGTTGAATATGGAATTCCTTTTTTCATTCTTGGTCATCTCATTTGCAATAAATATTTATTTTTTAAGAAAAAAAATTATATAATTTTTATAATAAATTTTTCAATAATTTTACTTAATTCATATGATGTTTACAAATTTCCGTCATCAAGGCTTCCATCAGATGCTTTGGAGGCAAAAGGTTATAAAGAAATTTTTAGATCTAAAGATAAAAATAGCAAATATCTTTTAAAAATACCCTACCCTTACGATGATGCTATTGATTTCATAAAACAAAAAAAAGCAGAAAAAAATACATTATTAATGGGTACCACATATGGTTTTCTTCCTGAAATAATGGAAGGATACAATTATGAAAATCTTAAATATGTTAAGAATATTCAAAATAATTATAAATTATTTAAACAAAAAAATTCTTCATTATCTCCAGCTGAAAAATTTGCTAAATTAAATGAAATAGATAATTTAAAATATTTAATAATTGCTGATTATCCTGAAAGAAAAAATATTAAAAAAATTTTACCCAAAAATAATTGGAAGCTTGTTAAAACTTTTGAAGAAAAGAATTATAAATCAACTTTATTAGTTTATAAAAAGAAAAATTAATTTTTTTTTAAATTTAAAATAAAATCTTTACTTACGTAATCAAGTTACTATATACAGTCATAATTATGAAATTTTTAGATTTATATAACCAAGATAAGTCAATATTAAAACTCATTAGTAGAGATATTAATAAAATAATTAAAAAAAGTGATTTTATATTAGGTAATAAAGTAAAAGAATTTGAAGATAAATTTGCAAAATATTGTGAGACTAAATATGCAGTCAGTTGCGCTAATGGCACAGATGCTTTGTTTTTAGCAATAAATTCACTGAATTTACCAAAAGGTTCTGAAGTGATTCTTCCTGCCATGACTTATTGCTCCACTCTTTTTTCTGTAATGAGATGTAATTTAAAACCAATCCTTGTTGATATTGATAAAAATACCTCAACTATTTCAGTGGAGGAAATAAAAAAAAAAATAACAAAAAAAACTAAATTAATAATTCTTGTTCATTTATATGGAGATATGCCAAATTTATATAAAATTAACAAAATTTTAATTGGAAAAAAAATTCATATAATTGAAGATGCCTCACAAGCACATGGGGCTTTTGATTATTCTTCAAAAAAACCCATAAAATCTGGATCATATGGAATTTTAAGCTGTTTTAGTTTATATCCTGGAAAAAATCTTGGAGCGTATGGAGATGCTGGCATAATAACTACAAACAACAAAAATAAAGCTAATTATATTAAAAAATATAGAAATATTGGTTCAGATAAAAAGTTTTACCATGATTTGGTCGGTGTTAATAGCAGATTAGACACAATACAAGCTGCAATTTTAATTAGAAAATTAAAAGAACTTAATAAAAATAACTCTAGAAGAAAAAAAATAGCAAAGATTTATTCTGAAAATATCAGCAATAAAAATTTAAAAAATTTTATAAAAAAAAGAACTAAATATAAACGTAAACAATGAAGGATGATCAAGATGGTGTTGATCATAACCTTCATTATAAATCAAAGTACCATATACAAATACAATATCATCTCGATGATATGTGGACCAATGTTTTAAAGAATTTATACTGAAATCAAAATTTGGGTTTAAATAAATCGTTAAAATAGAAAATATCAAAAATAGTAAAATATAATAAATGTAATTACTATTTTTTGACATTTTAATTTATTTCATTTGATAATTTCTCATAAGCTTGTGCTGAAATATACCAAGCATCAAAAGATGTAAGCTTTTTAAAAATTCTCACATAATTATTTTCTATCATCAATTCATCTATTTTTTTTTGGAGTTTTGTAAAATTATGTTCAACTGTAAATACAGCCGGTTTATAGCTTGAAAAATCAAATGAATTTAATATTTCAAATTCAGAACCTTCTGTATCAACTGAAATATAAGACGGACATGTACCATCAAAATATTTTTGTATTACTTCGTTCAGTGAAATTGTTTCAACAACTATATTTTTACCAGATGAGTTTCTTTGATTTGAATTAACTGGCATAGATTCTTTATCGCTATATTTGAAATCTTCTAAAGTAGAAAGAACACCGTTATCAGATGAAAAAAAGTTCAATTTATCATTTGAATTTTTCCAAATACATTTAGTAATAATTTTAGTGTTAGGACGATTTTTTCTTAAAGCATCATGCCATTGAATATCTGGCTCAGCTAATACCCCTGACCACCCTAGGTCTTTTTCAAGCATAAATGTATTCGACAGCTCGATCCCATTAGTAGCTCCAAATTCAAGAAAAGTTTGGTCAAATTTATCTTGTGTAACAAATGATACAAAAATATCTTGGAATATTTGTGACGAGTGTTTTTTTTCAAGATTATATATATAATCAATAAAATCAGTTAATATTTTTTTTTCATTATCAATTAGTACACCTTGTTCAAAAGCCTGTTTCAAAATATCATAAACAGGTATTTTTTTTTGTATTGAAAAAACAGTAGTACCCCAAAAATCAATTAAATTATTTTTAAAATTAATTTTTATCATCTAAACTATTCAACAGTAACTGATTTTGCTAAATTTCTAGGTTTATCTATATCGTAACCTTTTTTCAATGCTGAATAATAAGCTAGTTTTTGTAAAGGTATTGTTAGAAGAAACGGAAGTAAATCATCATTTGTGTTTTCAACTTCAATAGTTTCCCAAATATTTTCAGAAATTATTTCATCTTTACTTTTATTAGTAATTAGTAAAACTTTAGCACCTCTAGCAATAACTTCCTGCATGTTAGAAATAGTTTTTTTGTAATAATTATCTCTTGGAGCTAAGACTACTACTGGCATACCTTCCTCAATTAAAGCCAATGGTCCATGCTTCATTTCACCTGCAGGATATCCCTCGGCATGAACATAAGAAAGTTCTTTAAGTTTTAATGCACCTTCTAAAGCTATTGGATATGAATACCCTCTTCCTAAAAACATTGATCCTTTAGCTTCATTAAATGTTGAGGATATTGCCTGGATATCATTATCATGAACCAATGTTTTCTCTATCAAGCCAGGCAAAGCTTTTAAATCTTTAATCTTTTCTTGATATTCTTTTTTTTCAATTTCATTTCTCATTGATCCAAGTTTTAAAGCTAAAATATATAAAACAAGTATTTGACCTAGAAATGCTTTTGTTGATGCAACTCCAATTTCAGGACCACAATGAATTGGTAAAACAAAATTAGAATCTCTAGCTATTGAGCTTTCGATTACATTAACAACAGCACATGTTTTCATGCTGTTTTTGTTACATATATCTAAAGCTGCATAAGTATCTGCTGTTTCCCCAGATTGTGAAACAAAAATATATAAAGTGTCTTTTTTGAATCTATTTTTTCTATATCTAAATTCTGACGCTATATCTATGTTAACATCTAAATTTGTAAGTTCTTCAAACCAATATTTAGCCATTAAACAAGAATGATATGCTGTGCCACAGCCAATTAAAGTTATTGAATTAATTTCGTCTATTTTCCATGGAAAATTAAAAATACTTATTTCTTTATTTACATTATCTACATATTCTTTAATTCCAGTTTTAATTGTTGTTGGTTGTTCTTCAATTTCTTTTGCCATAAAATGTTTGAAATCACCTTTATCATAACTTGCTTCATCTGATGACAATTCTAATATTTTTTTGTTAACTTTTTTTCCTTCTTCATTGAAAAAAATAACTTGATCTTTTTTAACAATGCAAAATTCACCGTCATCAAGATAAGTAATTTTATTTGTCATAGACTTTAAAGCATAAGAATCTGATCCTAGATAGTTTTCATTTGGACCATAACCAACAGCTAAGGGTGAGCCTCTTCTAGCACCAACTATTAAGTCTGGCATATCTTTAAAAACAATTCCAAGAGCAAAACTACCATGAAGTTGTTTTAAAGTTTTTGTGATGGCTTCTTCTAATTCTGAAGTCTTTAAATGTTCTGTTATTAGATGAACGATTACTTCTGTATCAGTCTGTGATTTAAAATTATGACCTTTGTTAATTAAATGTTTTTTTAATATTGTAGAGTTTTCAATAATTCCATTATGAACTACAGATACGTTATGAGAGGAATGAGGATGGGCATTTAAACTATTAGGAATTCCATGAGTTGCCCATCTTACATGCCCTATACCAATATTTCCTCTTAAGTTTTTTAAATCAAAATTATTTTCTAAGTTGTCAACTCTTCCCTCTGATTTTACTTCATTGATTTCACCATCTGAAAGTGTTGCTAATCCTGCTGAGTCATATCCTCTGTATTCTAATTTTTTTAACGAATTAATTATATTTGCAGAAACAGGTTTGTTACTTGATATTCCAATAATTCCACACATAAATTATTTTTTCTTTCTTTTGTAATTCTTAACTTCTAATTGTGGCGATCTTGTAAGTGCTAAAGATTTTTTTCTAACACTCTTTGTAATTACTGATCCAGCTCCAACAACACTATCTTTATTTATAGTGATTGGAGCAACTAAAGAAGAGTTCGAGCCTATAAATACTTTGTCTTTAATTCTTGTCTTATTTTTATTTAATCCATCATAATTACAGGTAATTGTGCCTGCTCCAATGTTCACTGATTTTCCAATTTGAGCATCTCCCACATAAGATAAATGATTAACTTTAGATTTATTTCCTAAAGTACTTTTTTTAATCTCTACAAAATTACCTACTTTAGATCCTTCTTTTAAAATAGTATCAGGTCTTATTCTAGCATATGGACCAATCTCAACTTTATTTTCAACTTTACAAGACTCTAAATGCGAAAAGGATTTTATAATTACATTATTCCCTATTTTAACCTTGGAGCCAATAAC
>CACJYB010000027.1 GCA_902597515.1 uncultured Pelagibacteraceae bacterium | reverse complement strand
GCTCAAGGTCTTCTGGCTGTAATAAAAGTTGTACCTTAGAACCTTTTGGATAATGCTTAATAAAATTACCTTTAATTGTTCCAAGATCGTCATTTTCTAATGAATTTTCTCCTGTTACTTTTGCTGGAATTAAAATTCCACGATTTAAAAAATTTACTACTTCGACTGAATTTGGAAAATGATAAACATTATAAGGATCATCAAACTGTTTAATTTGACCATCTAATATAATTGCACATTTGGTACCAAGATAAAAAGCTTCATAGGAATCATGAGTAACAATTATTGTTGTAATTTTTAATTTACTTAATATTTTTTTTAATCTTACTTGAATTTCTTCTTTAAAACTTTGATCTACATTAGATAGAGGTTCATCTAAAAGCAAAAGATCAGGTTGAGTTAATAGCGATCTTGCAAGTGACGCTCTTTGTGCTTCCCCTGCGCTAATTTCATGTGGAAATTTTGGTAATATTTTTTCTATATCAAGAAAATCTACAATCTCTTTAAAACTAAGCTTTTTCTTTCTTTTTCCTTTATTTCTCTCTGCGCCTAATAAAATATTTTTTTCAACTGTGTAATGAGGAAATAAACTGTTGTCCTGAAAAGCTAAAGATACGTTTCTATCTTCAGGTTCTACATTTTTATCTTTAGACGATAATAATTTTCCGTTCAATTTTATTGAACCTTTATCAATTTTTTCTAAACCAGCTATAGTTCTTAGTATTGTAGTTTTTCCAATTCCTGAAGGACCAAGAATACACAAAGTATCCCCTTCATTTTCAATCGCAAAAGATGCGTTCTTAACTTTGATCTTTCCACCTATAGTGAAATCAACATTTTTAATCTCTAAATAACTATCGCTCATTTTCCCTCAATATATATTTAGATGTAAGCATTATAAATAGAGTTGCAATCAAAATTAAAAATAATGAAGGAACAGCTGCAGCTTCTAATAAGTCTTCTGAAGCAGATATATAAGCAGTAGTTGCAAATGTTTCAAAATTAAAAGGTCTTAAAATTAAAGTGATTGGCAATTCTCTTATTATTTCTAAAGAAATTAATATTCCAACAAATAAAAGAGAATTTCTTAAGAAAGGTATATGAATATTCATAAAAGTTTTCTTTTTAGAGTAACCAAGTAAATATGAACTTTCATCAACAGAAATATTTATTTTCTCATAACCAGATTTTATTCCATTAAAAGCTAAAGAATAGAATCTTACAAAATAAACCAACACAAGTCCTAGAATGGAACCAATAAACATTTTTTTAATAGATAAAAAACCTAGTGCTTTTACAACATTGTCATCAAACCATGCAATAAAAGTTATAAATGCCACTGCTAAAATTACTCCTGGAATTGCATAACCAGAAATAGATAAAGTAGATAAAACGTTTAAAGTTTTATTTTTAGAAACTCTATTTCCATAATTAGAAATTAAAGAAAAAATTATTAAAACTAAGCTTGATAATAGCACCAGGTACAAAGTGTTTAATATTAAAGTTACTACTGGAATATCAAAAAGATTTTCAGGAAATTTTAATGTCCAATAAAGCATTTGACTTAGTGGAAATAAAAAACTTAGAAAAAAAACTAAGAAACAAATTGAGAACGCAAAAAAAGCTTTGCTTCCTGATAGTTGGATTTTTTCTTTTTGTTTAAATCCTCCCTTAGTATTTGCGTGATACCTTGCCTTCTTTCTAGATAAATTTTCTAAAATAAATATTGCAAATATGAATAAAAGAAGAAAAAAAGATATCCTATTTGAGAAAGCTAAGTCATCAAATGTAATCCAAGAATTATAAATACCAGTTGTTAAAGTATTTATAGAAAAGAAATCAACTGCCCCAAATTCGGCTAAAGTCTCCATCGCAACTAGAGAAAGGCCTGCAACAATTGCTGGTCTAGCGGCAGGTAAAATTAAAGAATAAAAGGATTTTGCTTTTGAAAATCCTAAATTTCTACCTAAATCGATTAAATTTTGAGATTGATACTGGAATGATGCTCTTGAGAGAATATAAACATAAGCAAATAGTGAAAAAGATAGTGAAAGTACAGCACCTATTAGACCATCAAACTTTGGAATACTTTGATTATAATTTGCCTCTCCAAATAGATTTTTCAATATCGAATATAAAGTTCCATAATTTTCAAAGAAAGCCGTCAATGAGTATGCGTAAATATAAGGAGGTACAGCAAAAGATAATATAAGTGCCCATTTAAAAAAATTACTAAAAGGAAATTTATAAAAAGAAACTAAATAAGCCGTACTGGTTCCAATTAAAAAAGTTAAAACTAAAACACTAATCAGCAAAACTAGTGAATTAAAAATATATTCAAACAAAAAGGTATCTTTTAGAATTTGATAATAATTTGATGTATCCTCAAAAAAACTAGTAAATACAGTAACAATTGGTATGGCAACAAAAATTGATACCAATAAAGAACTTAAAAACCAAAAATTAATTTTTTTTAAATACATTTTTACCCTTTTATTCAAGTGAACATAATCAATAGTAGGGTAAATAACTATTGAGCTATGTTCACTTTTTGAAAATTAACTTTTTAGATCAAAAACATTAATGACACGATCAATATCATCATTTTCGATCTCAGATAATTTTCTATTATTTATTTTTTTTTTAATTTTTTCACATTGTGACAAGCATGGCTCACAAGTTATCTGACCCTCTGGAGAACCATTATTGCCTGGAGAAATGTCTAAATTAAAATTAAATAAATTTTTTCTCACTTTTTCCTTACTTCCATCCAGCAGCTGTCATTACCTCTAATGCAGCAGCTTGATTTTTTCCATAGCTTGAAACTTTAGTCGTTAAATCTTGTTTAAAATCTAATCCTAAATTATTCACTACTAATGGATTTGGAGATACTCCAGCTATCATTGGAAACTCAAAAGTATTATTTGTAAAATGTTCCTGAGCCTCTGGTGATAATAAAAAGTCAACAAGAGCGATAGCATTTGCCTTATTAGGAGCTCCTTTAACTAAAGCTGCACAACTAATATTCATGTGTGTTCCTCTATCATTTTGATTAGGAAAAAATGCCTTAACTTTTTTAGCAGCTTCTTGTTGTTCTGCTCCTTTATTACCAGATAGCATAAGTGCCAAGTAATAAGTATTTGCTACAGCAATATCAGCTTCTCCAGCTGCAACTGCCATAATTTGAGCTCTGTCATTTCCTTTTGGTGTTCTTGCCATGTTGGAAACAACTCCTTTAGACCATTCAGCAGCAGCTTTCTTTCCATTATTTTCAATTAATGAAGCTACAAGTGACTTGTTATAAATGTTACTTGATTTTCTAATTACTAATCTACCTTTCCATTTTGGATCAGCTAGACCTTCATATGTTAATCCTGATAATTCAGCACCACTAACTCTTTCTGGTGAGTAGTAAATTATTCTTGCTCTTTTTGCTACTCCTACCCAGTGTGTAGTTCTAAAATTTTTTGGAACAGAAGATTTAATTGTTGGAGACACCAAACCACTTTGAGTCATTCCTTTAGCCTTGAAAGCTCCACATCTTCCAGCATCAGCGGTAATATAAAGATCAGCTGAAGAGTCAGCCCCCTCTTCAATCATTCTTTTTTCTAATGCACTAGCCTTTCCATTAATCAGGTTTACTTTAATTCCAGTTTTGTTGGTAAATTTGCTATAAAGCTCATTGTCTGCTTTGTAGTGTCTTGCATTGAAGATATTTACTTCATTTGCAATCGCAAAAGACGAGACTATTAAAGAAACAAATAAACTTATTATTGTTACTTTTTTCATTGTATCCTTTTCTTTACCCTAATTGATTTGCGAATGAGAATTATTCTCAATGCGAATGATTATCAATCGCATATTTTGTCGCAGAATACAAGGATTATTTGATATTATTTGTAGAGGGTATTTTTATTTCCAGTCGCCTATTTTACTGAATAGGAAATTTCTAAAAGCTTGTACTCTAGCTGTGTTTTTTAAGGACTGTGGGTAAACAAAATGAGCTTCTGTTATTGGTCCTTCGACTTTTGGTAGCACTTTAATTACATTATTAGAATTAGATACCAAATATTCTGGAAGTGCAGCCAATCCTACACCCGACTCAACAGCTAACAATAATCCCATAACACTATTTACTCTCATAATTGTTTTTCTTTTCTTTCCATCATGCATTCCAATTTTTAATGCCCAATCAGGGTTATAAACTGGAGAAGGAGCACCTTTTCCAAAAGAAATAAATTTATGTTTATTTAAATCACCTATTGTTTTTGGCATTCCATTTTTTTCTAAGTACTTATTTGATCCATATATATAATACTTGATATCAACTAATTTTTTTTGAATGTAATTAAGCTGTTTTGGTCTTCTCATAAAAATTCCAATATCAGCTTGTCGAGTACTTAAATCTAATTCTTTGTCATCAAACACTAATTCGATTTCAATTTCAGGGTTAAGTCTCATAAATTCTTGAATTCTTGGTGTTAACCAGTGAGTTCCAAAACTTCTTACAGTAGTAATTGTTAATTTACCTGTTGGCTTACTTTTTTGGTCTCCTAATGAGGTCTCAACTTCTTTTAGTTTACTTATTACTTCATGAGCTGTTTTAAAGACATATTCACCATTTTCTGTAAGTGTTAATCCTCTAGCATGTCTTTCGAACAATTGTACTTTTAAATCTTGTTCTAATGATTGAATTTGTCTGCTAATTGCTGATTGACTAAGATTTAGGTTTACTGTAGCGTTTGTAAAACTACCTGCTTCTGCTACAGCATGAAAAATTTTTAATTTATCCCAATCCATTATTTATTTAAATCAACTAATACTCTTCCAGCAATTTCACCTTTTAAAATTTTTGGATAAGTTTCAACTAATTCCTCCAAACTAACAGTTAAAACTGATTTTTCAATTAAATCAAAATCAATTAATTTAGATGCTTCACCCCAAATAAATTCTCTTCTTTTTATGCTGCAATTAGCGGAGTCCATTCCCCAAACTTTAATACCTCTTAACATAAACGGAAGTAAATTTGTGTTAAGCTCATTACTGTTTGCATTTCCACAAACTGCTATAATTCCATTAGATTTTGTTTGAGCTATTGCGTTTGCTAAAATTTTTCCACCTACAGTATCAACTACTCCATCCCATAAACCCTTATCTATTGGTCTTGGATCTTTATCAAATTCAGCCCTATTTATAATGTTTTTAGCACCTAATGATTTTAAATAATCTGACTTGGAATCTTTTCCTGTTACTGCAGTAACGTAGTAACCTAATTTAGTTAAAGCCATAACAGCTAAACTACCAACACCACCTGTTGCTCCTGTTACCAAAACATCATTAACTTTTTCTCCTAATAAGATACTTTCTCTTGCTTGAATTGCAAATGCACTCATTAAAGAAGTTAAACCTGCTGTTCCTAAAATCATTGCTTGTTTGCTAGTTAAACTATCTGGTTTTTTAACTAAAAAGTCTCCACTTACTTTTGCAATTTGTGAAAACCCTCCAAAAAAAACTTCTCCCACTCTAAAACCAGTAAGTATTACTTCATCACCTTCTTTAAATTTTGAATTATCGCTTTGAATAACAGTTCCAGAAAAATCTATTCCTGGAATATGAGGATATTCTTTAACTAATCTTCCCCCATTCTTTAGAATCATTCCATCTTTAAAGTTTAAATCTGAATAATCTACTTTTACAGTTACATCACCATGTTTTAAGAAACTTTTATCTAAGGATTTTACTTCACGCGAAAAATTTTCGCCTTCTTGGTTAAGGACTATTGCTTTGAATTGATCCGACACACTAATCTTTTAACGTAGTGCTGATAAATCGTAAATATCTATTTTGATAACTTAAATCCTCTTTAAATTGACCTAAGTAAAAATTAGTTACAGTTGTTGCTTGTTCTTTTTTAATACCTCTCATAGTCATACACTGATGAGTTGAATCTATTGTAACAGCCACACCTTTTGCATCTAAAGCTTCCATTAGAGTATTTGCAATCTGAACAGTTAATCTTTCTTGTGTCTGTAATCTCTTTGAAAATATTTCAACTACTCTTGCAATTTTACTTAATCCTACAACTCTTTCATTTGGTATGTAGGCAACATGAGCTTTTCCTATAATTGGAGCCATGTGATGTTCGCAGTGACTTTGCACTGAAATATTTTTTTGAACAACCATATCGCTATAACCTTCAACATCACCAAAAGTTTTATCTAATACTTTTTTTGCATCCTCATTGTAACCTTGAAAATATTCTTTGAATGCTTTTACAACTCTTTTAGGAGTTTCTAACAAGCCCTCTCTTTTAGGATCTTCACCCATCCAAGATAAAATAGTTCTAATTGCTTCTTCAGCTTCTTTATCTGAAACCTTTTTTATATCTAAATTTTTGTCGTCTGTGTCTTTTACTAATTTCATAGCGCCTTTTTATACAGTAAATACCTCAATTTAAAAATATTTAATATATTTAGATATGTGCTAAATAATCACCCCGTATGTTCAAAAAAAGAGAAAATATCTATGATATTGAAGAAGGAAATCTTCTTTCACCTAAGTTTGATAATGATGGGTTAATCCCGGTTATTACCATGTGCTCAAAAACAAAAGATATTTTAATGCATGGATATATGAATGTAGAAGCTCTTAAAAAGACAATTGAAACTAAAGAGGCTCACTATTTTAGTAGATCGAGAAAAGCTATCTGGCACAAAGGTAAAACAAGTGGTTTTACACAAAAGGTTACTGAAATAAGAATTGATGATGATCAAGACTCAATATGGTTAACAGTTGATATCGGTGATGGAGCTAGTTGTCATGTTGGTTATAGATCATGTTTTTATAGATCAGTTCCTATGGGACCAATAGAAAACGGAAGAAAAGTTGAAATGGAATTTCTTGAGAAAGAAAAAAAATTCGACCCTGAAGAAGTTTATAAAGGTCAACCAAATCCTACTAAAATTTAATGAGTGAAAAACAAAAAAATGTTCTAGGTGAAGATCTGGAGGAATGTTCAAATGATCCTTTAACAGGATGGTTTCGCGATGGTTGTTGTAATACCGACGAGAATGATCATGGACTTCATACAGTTTGTGCTAAAGTTACTACCGAATGCTTAGAGTGGATGAAAGAAGCAGGTAACGATTTAATTACTCCACATCCTGAATTTGGGTTTCCAGGTTTAAAAGATGGAGATGGATGGTGTTTGTGTGCTAGTTGGTATGCAAGAGCAGTTGAAGCTGGTAAAGGGTGTCCAATATTTTTGAAAAGAACCCACGAAAACACTCTTAAATATGTACCCATTGAAACTTTAAAAAAATTTGCAATAGATTTATCTTAATTACATATTTCCATATCTTGGACCACCACTTCCTTCTGGTGTAACCCAAGTTATATTTTGAGAAGGTTCTTTAATATCACATGTTTTACAATGGATACAATTTTGAGAATTAATTACAAATTTATTTACATCGTTTTCTTTTTGAACTTCATAAACGCCTGCAGGACAATATCTTTGAGCAGGTTCGTCAAATTTTTCTAAAGTATAATTTATTGGTAAATCAGGATCTTTAAGTTTTAGATGAACTGGTTGATTGTCTGCATGATTAGTTCCTGTTAGATAAACTGAGCTTGTTTTATCAAAAGTTATTACATTATCATATTTTGGATAATCTATTTTTGGCATTTGATTTGCAGGTTTTAATGTTTCATGATCAGCATGTTTATGTTTAAGTGTAAAAGGAAGTTTTCCTCTAAATAAAATTTGATCAATACCTGTGAAAATTATTCCTAAAATTAATCCCCAGCTAAAACTAGGTTTCACGTTACGAGCTTCATAAAGCTCTTTATGTAACCAGCTATCTTTAAATTTATTTTCATAAATGGATAAATCTTTGTTTTCTTTTAAATGTTCATTGATAGTTTCAGCTGCAATCATTCCACTTTTCATCGCTGTATGAGAACCTTTGATTTTTGGCATATTCAAAGTTCCTGCATCACATCCAACCAGTAAAGCTCCGGGCATAAACATTTTTGGTAAACTTTGAAATCCACCCTCAATTAAAGCCCTTGCGCCGTAAGAAATCCTTTTTCCACCTTCTATTATTTTTTTTATTGCTGGATGGGTTTTAAATCTCTGAAATTCATCATAAGGAGAAAGGTGAGGATTTTTGTAATCTAAACCTATTACATAACCTAGAAAAACTTGTTTATTTTCTGCGTGATACATAAAACTACCGCCATAAGTACTATTATCTAATGGCCATCCAGCTGTATGCATAACTAAGCCTTCTTCGTGATTTTTATCCTCTATTTCCCAAATTTCTTTAAAACCAATTCCGTATTGTTGAGGATCTTTACCTTTATTTAATTCAAATTTTTCAATCAATTGTTTTCCCAAATGACCTCTACACCCTTCTGCAAAAACAGTTACTTTACCTAAAAGCTCAATACCTGGTTCAAAACTATCTTTTTTATTACCGTCTTTGTCTATACCCATATCTTGAGTTGCAACACCTTTAACAGATCCATCTTCGTTATATAAAATTTCACTTGCTGGAAATCCTGGAAAGATTTCTACACCTAAATTTTCCGCTTGTTCAGCAAGCCATCTACACAGATTTGCTAAACTGATAATATAATTTTTATGATTTTGCTGTACAGCAGGTAATAGCCAAGTTGGCCAACTTAAAGATTTGGTTTTTCCCAAAAATAAAAATTTTTCTTTAGTTACTTTTGTTTTGATAGGGGAATTTAATTCTCTCCAATTTGGTAATAATTCATCTAAAGCACGAGTTTCAAATACATTTCCACTTAAAATATGAGCTCCAATCTCTGATGCTTTTTCTAATAAACAAACATTTAAA
>CACJYB010000026.1 GCA_902597515.1 uncultured Pelagibacteraceae bacterium | reverse complement strand
GGTAACAAAGGGTAATTTTTTCTTTCTATTAAAAAAATAAGGTAAATAAAAACTTTCAATTTTGCTTTTTAATAAACCTTTTTTTACAATTATTTTTTTTGACTTTAAAACTTTAAAACTTTTATTTCTTACTCTTTTATCTATGTCTGTAACTGCATATATAACTTCTGAAATTCTAGATTTTATTATCGCGTCAGTGCATGGTGGTGTTAATCCATGATGGCAGCATGGTTCTAAAGTAACATACATTTTTGAACCTTCTAATTCTTCAAAACTATTTTTAATCGCATTAAATTCAGCGTGTGGTCTTCCGTTAAATGAGGTTTGTCCTATGGAAATAATTTTATCATTTTTGACAATAACACAGCCTACAGAAGGATTTGATCCAGTCTGTCCATGACGAGATTTAGCCAAGTCTAAGGCTAACTCCATATAAAATTTATCTTTTAATGTAAATTTATCTTTTTTTGTAGACATCAAGCTTGTCCACGAATTGTACGAAATCTTTTTCTTCCCTAAAGTTTCTATATACTGATGCAAATCTTACATATCCAACTGGGTCTAAATCTTTTAATCCATCCATAACCATTGTTCCAATTGTGTTTGTTGATATCTCTCCTTGTCCAAGTTCTTCAAGAGATCTTGAGATGTTACTAATGAATTTTTCTATTGTAGCCGTATCTATTGGTCTTTTTTTAAGAGCTATGTAGATCGATTTAGATAATTTATCACGATCAAATGATGATTTTCTTCCATTTTTTTTAACAACCATCAATTCTCTAAATTGAATTCTCTCAAATGTAGTAAATCTTTCACCACATATACACAATCTTCGTCTTCTTATTGCGGTACCATCTTCAGTTGGACGTGAGTCTACAACAGATGTATCACCTTTTTTTTCGCACGGACAAATCATTTACTAAAGGTTCTTATATATCGGAAATGAAGAAGTTAAAGAAATAACTTCATTTTTTACTTCGTTTTCTATTTTGCTATTATCTGTTGGGTTTTCAGATAAACCTTTCAGAGTTTTTGTTATTAATTCACCTACCGTTTTAAACTCATTTAAACCAAATCCACGAGTTGTAGCCGCTTGAGTTCCTAATCTTATTCCAGATGTAATCATTGGTTTTTCTGTATCAAATGGAATACCATTTTTATTACATGTAATGTTTGCTCTAGACAAACTCTCTGCCGCAAGATTTCCTTTTACATTGTAGGGTCTCAAATCAACCAACATCAAATGTGTATCTGTTCCATCTGAATAAATTTTAAATCCATTATTTTTTAAGGTTTCTGCTAACATTTTTGCGTTTGCTAAAACAGATTTAATGTAATCTTGAAATTCTGGTTGTAGCGCTTCAAGAAAGCCAGCTGCTTTTGCCGCAATAATATGCATTAAAGGTCCCCCCTGATAACCAGGAAAAACGGCTGTGTTAAATTTTTTAGCAAGATCTTCATGATTAGTTAAAATTATCCCTCCTCTTGCGCTTCTAAATACTTTGTGAGTTGTTGAAGTAACTACATGAGCATAGTCACATGGATTAGGGTATCCTTTACCAGCAACTAATCCTGAGAAGTGAGCCATATCAACCATTAGATATGCTCCAACTTTATCTGCTATTTCTCTAAATCTTTTAAAGTCAATTACTCTAGAATAAGCACTTCCGCCTGCAATGATTAATTTAGGTTTATGTTCTAATGCAAGTTTTTCAACATTATCATAATCTATCAACTCAGATTCTTTGTCTACATCATAACCTATAGCGTTAAACCATTTACCTGACATTGAAATTTTTAATCCATGAGTAATGTGACCACCTGAATTTAAACTCATACCCATGAACGTATCACCTGGGCTTAACAGGGCTAAAAACACTGCTCCATTAGCTTGTGCACCTGAGTGTGGTTGAGCATTTGCAAATTTACAATTAAATAATTTTTTTAATCTTTCAATAGCAAGGTTTTCTGCTACATCAACATGCTCGCAACCATTATAATATCTTTTACCAGGATAACCTTCGGCATATTTGTTAGTTAAAACTGATCCTTGTGCTTCTAATACTGCTTGAGATACTATATTTTCAGATGCAATTAACTCTATATGTTGTTGCTGTCTAATTAATTCATCTTTAATAGCTTTATAAAGCTCTGGATCTTTTACAGATAAACTATCCTCAAAAAAACTTTTATAACTATCGTTTAAATAACTTTTTTCACTCGACATAATTATATTTTCTTAACCCTTCTTAAGTGTCTTCCACCGTCAAATTTTGTATTTAAAAAAATACTTACAAATTTTAAAGCATTTTTTTTGGTTATTAACCGTGACCCTAATGTAATGATGTTTGCATCGTTATGCAATCTGGATAATTTCGTTGATTTTAGATTAAAACATTGTGCAGCGCGAATATTTTTATGCTTATTTGCCGCAATATTCATTCCAGTACCAGATCCACACACTAAAATACCAACATTACCCTTTCTTGATTTGACTTTTCTAGCAACTTTATGAGCATAGTCAGGATAATCAACGCTGCTATCATCTTTGGGGCCAAGATCCTCAAATTTTACTTTTTTATTCCTTAAATAATGTTTGATTGTTTCTTTTAATTTAAATCCAGCGTGATCTGATGAAATAAATATTTTTCTCAAATTAATTAAATTTGTAATCTAAAACACAAGCAACTAAATGTATTCTATTTTCTTCTCCACCATTAAATGCGTTGTGATACTTAGTATTGTTTGTAACCCAAACTGAACCATCAGCAGGCATATGTTTAGCAACATTATCAATTACCATTAAACAACCAGGGTTTGTTATAATAGGTATATGTAATCTTGGTTCAGGATCTCTATGCCAACTTAAAGTTGATCTTGGCTCTTTCAAAAGAATCCTAACTCTTCCAAGTTTATATTTTTTTGAAAGGACATCATAAACCTCTTTAAAATATGTGTTATCATAGTCTTTAATAAATTCTGAGTAAGATGATTCATCGATCATTTCGTCTCTAGAAACTTCTTTTCCTGATTTGTCAGGTTTAGTCCAGTATACTCCACGAGTTTTATTACCTTTTATTGAATCTGGATCACCAGGTATTTGGGTTAGAGATATAGCACCAAAGTGAGTAACACCCGCATCTTCAAATTTTTTAATCTTAACTATTTGGTGATATGCTTCTTGTAATTTCTCTATATCAAACTTAATTTCTTGTTTCTGGAAATCACTGAAGTCTAAAATCCTATCTTCTTTTTTGATATTTAAGTCTATAACTTTTGAGTTTTCTTTCGCCATCGTGATTGCTTTCTACTCTTTTTTTTGTATATGTGTATATTACATTTGTCGCAATTTAAAAGTAAATTAAAACATGATTATTGGTAAATATCCTAGTCTTAGACTCAGAAGAAGCAGAAAAGATCCTTGGTCAAGAAGATTGATTCAAGAAAATACCTTAAGTCCAAATGACTTTATACTCCCTATTTTTTTAATTGAAGGGTCAAATAAACGACAAGAGATTTCATCAATGCCTGGCGTTTACAGGTATACAATTAATCGATTGAGCCAAGTTGTGGATAAAGCAATAAAATTAGGAATACCAATGATAGCTCTTTTCCCAAAGATACAAAACTCAAAAAAAGATGAATTAGGAACAGAATCACTGAATGAAAATAATTTAGTCTGTAAAGCGATACAAGAAGTCAAAAAAAGATACAAAAACAAAATCGGTATAATGTGTGATGTTGCTTTAGATCCTTATACATCACATGGTCATGATGGTTTGATCAAATCAAACACTATATTAAATGACGAAACAATTGAGGTTTTGATCAATCAGTCATTACTACAAGCTGAGATGGGTTGTGATGTACTGGCTCCTTCAGACATGATGGATGGCAGAATAGGAAAAATAAGAAAAGCTTTAGATAAAAATAAATTCCAAAACGTTCAAATATTATCGTACGCTGCAAAATATGCTTCAAGCTTTTATGGCCCTTTTAGAGATGCAGTCGGATCTAAAGGTTCTTTAAAAGGTGACAAAAAAACTTATCAGATGGATTATAGAAATTCTTATGAAGCTTTAAGAGAAGTTGCGTTAGATATTAAAGAAGGTGCTGATATGGTAATGGTTAAACCAGGTATGCCCTACTTAGACATAATAAAATCAATAAAAGAAAAATTTAAATTGCCTGTATTTGCCTATCAAGTATCAGGAGAATACAGCTTAATTCAAACAGCTATAAAGAAAAAAATAATTAATAAAGATGCTGTATATGAAAGCCTAGTTGCTTTTAAGAGAGCTGGTGCCAATGCTATAGTAAGTTATTACGCTGATAGAATTGATAAAATAATAAAATAATTATTTTAACGTATTTAAGAATAACAACCTACTATTTGGATAATTTAAATTATTTGGTCTTAATATAGTTTTATCCAAATAATCGCCTACTAATTTCAAACCGTTCAATAAAGTGCCAAGATCATTAACTTCTATATCTTTTTCAATCAAAAAATTAGGTACATATTTTTTTTCATTTAAAGAACTCGCATAATATACAGTTTTGTTACCTTCTAAATCTTTTTCAACTAAATTTTCAAGCGCCAAGTCATATCCTAATATTTTAAGTAACTCCAATTCCCAAAATATATATTTTTTTATCCAATCTTTCTCTTTTAAAATTAAAAATAAATTTTGAATTATAAAATAAACTTTATCGTTAGATTGAGAGTCTGCTGTTAATATTTTAATCAAATTCATAGCAGATGTAATACAGGATAGCTTTTGCTTATGATCAAAATATAATGGTGTATAGGCATTTAAAATTTCAATTTTAAAATAACCTATTCTGTTTTCATTTTTAGAATTGTAATTAACATGGAGTTTATTACCAAGCTGAAGATAATTTTTAATTTTTTTTGAAGTGCCACCAAATATAATTCCAGATATCTTTCCTTTATCTTTTGTAAATAATTCAGCAATTAATGAATTTTCATTATATCTATTTTTACTTATTAAAAATCCTTCGTCTGACCAATTCATTTTTTATTTGTATTTTTTAAACATTCTATAGCAGCATTTTGTTCAGCTTCTTTCTTTGATTTTCCAGTCGCTATAAAATATTTTGTATTTGGCAATTTTACTCCAACTTTAAATATGGGTTTGTGTCTTGGACCTGTATTTGAAATTAATTTATAAATAGGTAATTTTTTAAAGTTTTTTAAAGTTAATTCCTGTAACTTTGTTTTTGCATCTATTTCTGTAACTACACTTTTTTCAATATGATCTTGCCACAAGTTTAAAATTGTTTTTTCAACTATTGTAAAACCTTTATCAAGATAAATAGCACCAATTAATGCTTCACAGCTATCAGATATAATTTTATCCTCAATTTTTATTTTTTTATTGTTGGGGTTAAATGTTTTAACATAACTAGCTAAATTGATTTTTTTTGCTATATCCAGACATGTTTTTTTATTAACTAGCGATGCAAATTTTTTATCAAGAATACCTTCTTTTTCTCCTGGATAAATTTCTAAAAGTTTTTTTGCTATGACTAAACCAAGAACTCTATCACCCAGAAACTCTATCTTTTCATTATTTTCATTTGGGTTAAAACTTTTATGTGTAAGAGCTTGGGTAAGTAGATCTTTATTTTTAAATTTTAAATCAATTTTTTTTTCTAAACTTTGATAGTTAATTTTCATTAATTAATTTTATTAAAGGTTCTATTAAATCTTATTGACTTATGCCATTTCCAAAATTCAATAAAACTTCCTATTCTTTTATCTGAAGAAAAAAATATAAATTGAGCTTTTCCTACTAAATTATCTTTATGTACATATCCGACACTTGTTAAGTACCTGCTATCTTTAGAACAGTCTCTGTTATCTCCTAAAAAGAAATAATGATCTTTTGGTACAGTAAACACATCAGAATTTTGATAGGTATAATCTTTTAAATAAACAGTATGAAATTTTTTACCATTTGAAAGTTTTTCTTCAAATCTATAAACATCAATATTTTTGTCACCACAGAAAATTGTAGTTTTATTATTAATTTTAGATTTAAGAATTTCAGAATTATTTAAATATAAATTAGAGTCTATAAATTGAATTTTATCACCAGGTAAACCAATTAGTCTTTTAATATAATCTGTTCGATTATCTGCTGGGGTTTTAAATACAATTACATCACCTCTTTCCGGACTGCTATACATAATTCTTTTGTTTAATATTGGAGGACTAAAAGGAAATGAATGTTTGCTATATCCATAGGTATATTTTGTTACAAACAACCTATCACCTACTAATAAAGTAGGTTCCATGGATGATGATGGAATATAAAATGGTTGTACTAAAAGCGATCTAATTATAACTGCAATTATTAATGCATAAATTAAAGTTTTTATATTTTCTGAAAAAAAATTTTTATCTAATTTCATGACGTCTGAATAATTGCAAATGCAGTAGAATAATTTTTTTCATCAGAAATTGATAAAAAACATTTAAAATTTTTGATTTTAAAGTTCTTTTGTACAATTTTTGTAATTTTTTTATTTTTAACGTAATAAGGCTTTCCCTTTTTGTCATTAACAACTTCTATATCTTTAAAATTTAAATTCATACGAAAACCTGTGCCAAGAGCTTTAGAAAATGCTTCTTTTGCAGCAAATCTCTTTGAAAAAAAAGCTACTTTATTGTTTGCAGCATTAGAATGTTTCAATTCTTTAAATGAATAAATTCTTTTTTTAAATAAAGGGTTTTTTATCGATTTTTGAATTCTTTTATTTTCAACAATATCAACACCAATACCAAGAATTTTCATTTATCTTTTTATAATTTTTTTTAAGTTTTTAATTACTTTTGATAGTCCATCAAATATTGACTCCCCAATTATAAAATGTCCAATATTATACTCCTCAATACCTATTATTTTTGTTAACATTTTTGTGGTTTTATAGTCTAAACCATGACCAGCATGAACTTCTATATTTAAACTTGATGCTAATTTTGCACTTTTTTTAATTCTGTTTAATTCACTAGAATAATTTTTTTTTGATTTAACCAGGTTTGCTAGTTTTCCAGTATGTATTTCAATACAATCAGCATTTAATTTTTTAGCAAGTATAATGTCATTTGGTGAAGGGTTAATGAATAAACTTGTTCTTATCTTTGCTTTTTTAAATTTTTTAATTATTTTCTCTAACTTATTAAGATTGTTTTTTATATTTAAACCTCCCTCGGTAGTAATTTCTTTTCTATTTTCTGGAACTAAACAGATAAAATTTGGTTTTATCTTAAGTGCTTTATTAACAATTTCTTCGTTCATAGAAATTTCAAGGTTTACAGGTACATTTCTTAAACCACAGATTTTTTTTGCATCAATATCATTTATATGTCTTCTATCTTCTCTTAAATGAATTGTTACAGAATCCGCTCCATAACTAATTACTTTTTTAGCTGCGTAAAGTGGGTCTGGATGTTTCTCTCCACGAGCGTTTCGTAAAGTTGCGATATGATCTATATTTACACCTAATCTTTTCACTTAATAAATCTGCTTCCTGGGGTTGTTACTGGTATAGATTTAAGTTCTGGTGGTAATTTATTTGCTTTATAAGTTGGAACATCAATTTTTAAATGAGATGTTATTCCAGTTTTTATTTTTAAAGATTGTTTAGTTGATCGATCTATAATAGAGGCAAATCCAATTAATTTTGCTTTTGATTTTTTAATCAATTTAACACACTCCAAACTTGATTTTCCTGTAGTAATCACATCTTCTATAATTAATACTCTTGCACCTTTTTTAATATTGAAACCTCTTCTGAGAGTAAATTTACCATCTACCCTTTCGCAAAAAATTGTTTCTTTTTTAAGTAATTTTCCTATTTCATATCCAATAATTACTCCCCCCATTGCAGGAGCTAAAATTAAATCAATTTTTTTAAATTTTTTTTTAATTTTATTTGCTAAGGATTTACAAATTTTATCAGCTAAATTAGGGTAACTTAAAAGTTTTGCACATTGAATGTATTTTGAAGAATGTAGACCTGAGGATAGAACAAAGTGACCTTCTAATAATGCATTAGTTTTTTTTAAAATATTTAAGGATTTTTTGAGTGAAAGCATTTCTTTTTTCTTCGTGTCTAATTATCTTAAATTTTATACTCTTTTGTTTTAGCTCTGCAATAAAATTAGTAAAATTCTTAAGGTTTCTAATAATTAATTTAAATTTAAAATTAATATAATTGGGATTTTTACCAACCATTTCTAAACTCGATATATTTAATTTATGACTTCCAATGAGTGAACTTATATCTCCTAATTGACCTGGCTTATCAGGTAATGACATCCATAGAGTGGTATTGTATTTTTTTGTTTTTTCCTCTTTTTGCTCTCCTTTATCATGCCAATATCTTCTTATTGCTGCTCTAGCTTTACCTGTTTTAGTTGTTGGTATCCAGTGAAGTGACGGTGAATTATTTTTAGATGTTATAATATTTACTCGATCACCATTTCTTAAAATAGTTTGTAATTCACTTTTGTTTCCATTAATTTGACAACCAACTGCTGAATTACCAATTTTGGTATGAACAGCATATGCAAAATCTATGGCTGTTGCATCTTTAGGTAATTTAATTACTGAACCCTTTGGTGTAAAACAAAATACGTTTTCTTGAAACATTTGTAGTTTTGTATATTCATATGAGTCTTCGGGGTTTTCATTTTTTTCTATAATCTCAACAAGATCTTTTAACCAATCATACTCCTTCCAACTTAAAGAATTAAATTTTTCAGAAGATTTATACTGCCAATGAGATGCGACGCCTCTTTCTGCAAATTCATGCATTTCATGTGTTCTAATTTGAATTTCAATTGGTTTTTTATTTGAACCAATTACAGAAGTATGAATAGATTTATAACCATTGATTTTTGGAGATGAAATATAATCTTTAAATTTTCCCGGTATACAATTCCATTTTTTATGAAAAATCCCGAGAGTTTTGTAACAATCGTCTACGTTGTTTAAAATTATCCTAAATCCAATAATATCTGTTATTTGCTCAAGGGAAACTCTTTTTTTTTGGACTTTTCTCCAAATTGAAAAAGGTGTTTTTTCTCTACCATGTATCTCGGCATTGATCTCATTATCATTCAATATTTCACTTAACTCAAAAGATTGTTCTTCAAATAAATCTTTTTTATCCAATTTTATTTCATCAAGTCTTTTTTTTATCAATTTTCTTGCATCGTTATTTAAAATTTCAAAAGATAAATCCTCAAGCTCGTCTCTTATTCTGTGCATTCCCATTCTATCAGCTAATGGTGCGTAAATTTCCATAGTTTCTTGAGCTATTCTTTTTCTTTTTTCTTCTTTAGTAATCGCTTTGATGGTTCTCATATTATGTAGTCGATCAGCAATTTTAACTAACAGAACTCTGATGTCTTTTGATGTTGCTAAAATTAATTTTCTAAAATTTTCAACTTTAGAATTAGTTCCAGCTGAATTTTCAAATGCTGAAATTTTCGTTACACCGTCTACTAAATCAGCAACTTCATCTCCAAATTCTTGTTTGATAGTTTCGTAAGTAGCAAAAGTATCTTCTATAGTATCATGCAAGAGACCTGTTGTAATTGTGGCGCTATCTAATTTTAATTCAGTTAAAATATTTGCAACCTCGATTGGGTGAACAGAATAAGGATCACCCGATGCTCTTTTTTGACTCTTATGTGCTTTAACAGCAAAATTATATGCTTTATCCAATTTTTCAGGATTAAGAAACTTATTGTAATCCTTAACTTTATTTATAAGTTCATTTGAATTAAGCATAATTGATATTATACCATTAAATCAAATTTGTTTAATAGATCTAATGTCTCTATCAGGAAGCAGAGAAATCAAGGTTTTAACATCAATTTGTTTATCAGGATGGATCCAATTCTTTTGAATCTCAAATAATGGAAATAATACAAAGTTTCTTTTGTGCATCATTTTATGAGGTAAATTAATCTTAGAGTTTTTTTTTGATACCAAATTATTAAAATCGATTATATCTAAATCACATGTACGAGGAGCATTTTTTTTCGCTTTTTTTCTACCTAATTGATTTTCTATTGATTTACATTTATTTAATAGTTCTTGAGGACTGTAATAACATTTTAATTTTAAAATTATATTTAAGAACTTAGGTTTTCGTGGGTCAG
>CACJYB010000025.1 GCA_902597515.1 uncultured Pelagibacteraceae bacterium | reverse complement strand
AACATCAAAGAATAAAGCGCCAATAATTATCCCTATAGCATAGATAATACTTACAATTTTAACTTTACTCATATTTTATCAATCTTTGATTAAGTTTTTCTTAAAAAGAGACATACCATTCTTGATTTTATAAGAGTAAGATTCTTTAAAACTTTCAAGCTGCCAACCAGTAAGCCTTTTTTCAATTTGAATTATATTTTCTTTCTTCCAATCATCAGTTGTTTCTTCAAGCTTCCAAAGTCGTTTTTCTTCATTACTTCTTCCACAACCATAACAGTAGCCTGTTGATGGATCAGTTTTACAAATGCTTATGCAAGGTGAAATAATCATTTTTAATAAATTAGTATATATATTATTAGATAAATAGATAATTTTTTAACAATTGTCATTGGACAAATAGTTTCAATAATATATAAAACCTCGTAATTTGTGGGGCGATGGCGGAATTGGTAGACGCGTTGGTCTTAGGAACCAATATGGCAACATGTGAAGGTTCGAGTCCTTTTCGCCCTACCATTAAGATATTATGAAAGTTACAGTAGAAAATAAAAAAGGTTTAAATAAAGATCTAAAAATTTTTATCGATAAAGAGACAATGAACTCTTATATGGATGAAAAATATGAAGAGATCAAAGGTAGTGTAAACCTTAAAGGATTTAGACCAGGTAAAGTTCCAAAAGAAATTTTAAAAAGACAATTTGGTAAAGCAGTTTTTGGAGAGGTCTTAGATAAAGTTTTAAAAGAAACATCAACTAAAGCATTAGAGGAAAAAAAGATAAAACCAGCTGGTCAACCAAAACTTGATTTAAAGACTTACGGTGAAGATAAAGATTTAGAATATGTTTTATCAGTAACAGAGCTACCTAAAGTAGAAATTAAATCTTTAGAAAATATTAAATTTGACGAATACACTGTAAAAATTGATGAAAGTGAAACTGATAAAAGAATAAAAGAAATAGCAAAAAACCAACCAAATTTTAAAGAAGTAAGCGCTGACACAAAAGCTAAAAAAGGTGATTTAGTTTCTTTAGATTACAAAGCGACAGTTGATGGTAAGGATTTTAAAGGAAGTGAAGGAAAAAATACCCAATTGACCTTAGGTAAAGATTTGTTTCTAAAAGGATTTGATGAACAATTGATTGGAGTAAAGAAAGATGATGAAAAAATTGTAGAAGCAACTTTGCCAGAAAATTTCCCAGAAAAAGAATTAGTAAATAAAAAGGCTAAATTTAATTGTAAAATTTTAAGCGTTAAGCAATCAGAGGAAGTAAAAATTGATGATGACTTTGCAAAAAATTTAGGAGCAAAAGATTTAAAAGATTTAAAAACGTTAATTTCAAAACAAATTAACGATGAATATAAAAATTCTCTAGATCAATTGTCTAAAAACCAAATTTTAAAAGAAATAGAAAAAATTAAAATAGATGAAGTTCCAGAAAACTTAGTTGAGGAGGAAGTTAAAGTTCTTTCACAAGGTATGCCTGAGGAAGAAGCGAAAAAAAATAAAAAAGATTTTGAAAAAAAAGCAAAAACAAGAATTAAAACTGGATTAATTCTAAATGAGTTTGGTGAAAAAAATCAAATTAAAGTAACAGAACAAGAAGTTCAGGCTGAAGTACAAAAACAATTAAGAATGATGCCCGGACAAGAAAAAATGGTTATGGATTTTTATCAAAAAAATCCATCTGCATTAGCAAGTTTAAGAGGAACCGTATATGAAGAAAAAATTTTAAATTTAATTAAAGAAAAAGGTAAAGCAAATAAGAAAGAAATTTCAAAGGAAGAAGCTGAAAAGATTTTAAAAGAAGCTCATAAGCATGACCATGAACACGAACATACTCATGGTGATGAAAAAAAAGAAACTAAGAAAAAAACACCTACAATATCTGCTAAAGAAAAAAAACCTACAACTAAAAAGGCAAAATCAAAGCCTGCAGTGAAAAAGACAAAAAAGGTTAGCAAAAAGTAATCTCAAGTTGTATAAGTAGAACGAATCAACTTATGACAACAAAATTATCAGAACATATGAGCAATCTTGTACCAATGGTTGTTGAACAATCAAGTAAAGGTGAAAGAGCTTATGATATTTATTCAAGACTATTAAAAGAAAGAATTATTTTTTTAACAGGTCAAATTAATGACAACGTTGCATCATTAGTCACAGCTCAATTACTATTTTTAGAAGCTGAGGATCCAAAAAAAGAAATTTATTTATATATTAATAGTCCTGGAGGTTTGGTTACAGCAGGACTTGGTATTTATGATACAATGCAATATGTGAAGCCAGACATTTCTACTTTATGTATGGGTCAAGCAGCTTCAATGGGTTCTTTTTTACTTGCAGCTGGCACAAAAGGGAAAAGATTTTCATTACCAAATTCAAGAATAATGGTTCATCAACCATCTGCAGGTTTTCAAGGTCAGGCAACTGATATTGAAATTCATGCTAATGAAGTTTTGTCTTTAAAGAAAAGGCTTAATGAAATTTATTCAAAACATACTGGAAAAAGTGTTGAAGAAATAAAATCTGCTCTTGAAAGAGATAATTTTATGACTGCAGATGTCGCACAATCATTTGGTCTAATTGACGAAGTAGTAGAAAAAAGATCTTAATACACAATATATTGAGTCATCATTAATAGAAACTTGATTAGTGTGAGTCTTCTATAATAAGGTAATTAAATTGATTCGTTATAAAAATTAAAATGACAACAAATAATAAAAATATTCTTTACTGTTCTTTCTGTGGCAAGAGCCAACACGAAGTAAGAAAGTTGATTGCTGGTCCAACTGTTTTCATCTGTGATGAATGTGTTGAGCTGTGTATGGATATTATAAAAGAAGAGAGTAAAGATACTTTTGTAAAACATCAAGATGGCCTTCCATCTCCAAAAGAAATTTGTTCAGTATTAGATGATTATGTAATTGGTCAAGCTCATGCGAAGAAGGTATTATCTGTTGCAGTACATAATCATTACAAAAGATTAAATTATGAAGGCAAAACAAGCAAAAATGTTGAGCTATCAAAATCCAATATACTTTTAGTAGGTCCCACAGGTTGTGGAAAAACATTGCTTGCACAAACCCTAGCTAGAATTCTTGACGTTCCATTCACAATGGCTGATGCAACCACTCTAACAGAAGCAGGTTATGTTGGAGAAGATGTTGAAAATATTATTTTAAAATTGTTACAAGCATCTGACTATAACGTTGAAAAAGCTCAAAGAGGTATAGTTTACATTGATGAGGTTGACAAAAT
This sequence comes from uncultured Pelagibacteraceae bacterium, assembly GCA_902597515.1. Taxonomy (GTDB): domain Bacteria; phylum Pseudomonadota; class Alphaproteobacteria; order Pelagibacterales; family Pelagibacteraceae; genus Pelagibacter. The sequence goes on along the minus strand of CACJYB010000025.1, from coordinate 7,180 downwards.
TAGTAGAAAATCTGAAAATCCATCAATCACTAGAGACGTATCTGGAGAAGGTGTTCAGCAAGCTCTTCTCAAAATAATGGAAGGAACAGTTGCAAGTGTTCCGCCTCAAGGGGGCAGAAAACATCCTCAGCAAGAATTTTTACAAGTAGATACTACAAATATTTTGTTTATTTGTGGTGGTGCTTTTGCAGGTCTTGATAAAATAATTTCTCAAAGAGATAAAGGGACTTCAATCGGTTTTGGTGCAGATGTAAAAAATACACAAGATAAAAAAACTGGTGAATGGATGAAAGGATTAGAGCCTGAAGATTTATTGAAATTTGGATTAATTCCAGAATTTATTGGAAGACTTCCAATGATAGCAACACTTGAAGATTTAGATGAAAAATCTTTAATAAAAATATTACAAGAACCAAAAAATTCTTTAACAAAACAATATCAAGAGTTGTTTAAACTGGATGGTGCCAAACTAACATTTAAAGAAAACGCTCTAAAAGAAATAGCGCAAAAAGCAATTAACAAAAAAACTGGTGCAAGAGGCTTGAGATCAATTCTAGAAAATATTTTGTTGAAAACAATGTACGATCTTCCGAGTCAAGATAATATTGAGGAGGTTATTGTTGATGCTGGTGCAGCAAAAGGACAGTCACAACCAATCTTAGTTCATGCTAAAGGTGACAATAAATCTAAGCCAAATAAGACTACAGCGGCTTAATATCCTTAATAAGTAATAAATACCTATTGCATTATAAAATATAATATCCATATTGACTGTATGGACGTCAAAATTTCACTGCCTTTGTTACCGTTGAGAGACATCGTAGTCTTTCCAAGTATGGTGATCCCTTTGTTTGTAGGAAGAGACAAATCTATTTCAGCACTTAATGAAGTCATGAAAAAAGATAAAAAGATTATTTTAGTGACTCAAAAAAATTCAGAAATTGATGATCCTAAGAAAACTGATGTATTTATGTATGGTTGTGAAGGAAGTATTTTACAATTGTTAAAATTACCTGATGGTACAGTTAAAGTTTTAGTCGAAGGTATTAAAAGAGTAAAAATTTTAGACTTTAAAGATAATGAAAAGTTTATAACATGTGATTACACATACTATAACGATGTTTCACCTAAAGATGAGGATTTATTTCCTTTAGCAGTCACGGCCTTAAGAAGATTAGAAAAATTAACATCTATAAATAAAAAAATTTCTAATGAAACCATAAACACAATTAAACAATTAAAAGACCCTTCACAGATAGCAGATAATATTGCATCTCATATAACAGCTACTATTTCTGAAAAACAACAAATATTTGAAACTGTTGATGTAAAGAAAAGGTTAAACGCCATTATTAAAATAATGGAAAATGAAACAAGCATTATTGGTGTTGAAAAAAGAATTAGGGGCAGAGTTAAAACTCAGATGGAAAAAACACAAAGAGAGTATTATTTAAATGAGCAACTAAAAGCTATCCAAAAAGAACTCGGTGAAATTGAAGATGGTAAAGATGAAACAACCAGTCTGAATAAAGCAATTACAAAAGCGAAGATGCCAAAAGAAGTTGAGAAGAAATGTTTACAAGAATTAAAGAAATTAAAAAATATGAGTCCTATGTCCGCAGAGGCAACAGTTGTGAGAAATTATTTAGATTGGATGACAGAACTGCCATGGCATAAAAAAAGTGAAGTAGATATAGATTTAAAGAAAGCTCTAGATATTCTTGATAAAGACCACTTTGGACTGGAAAAAGTTAAAGAGAGAATAATAGAATTTTTAGCCGTTCAAAAAAGAATGGAAAAAATTAAAGGACCAATTTTATGTTTAGTTGGACCTCCAGGTGTTGGAAAAACCTCTTTAGGAAAATCAATTGCAAAAGCTACAAATAGGGAATTTGTTAGAATGTCAGTTGGTGGAATGAGAGATGAAGCAGAAATACGTGGACACAGAAGAACATATATCGGATCTCTTCCAGGTAAAATTATTCAAATGATGAAAAAAGCTGGCACAAAAAATCCATTAATTTTATTAGATGAAATTGATAAAATTGGAAATGATTATAGAGGAGACCCGTCTTCAGCATTATTGGAAGCTCTAGATCCTGAACAGAACACAACATTTAATGATCATTATCTAGAAGTTGACTATGATTTATCTGATGTGATGTTTGTAACGACAGCTAATACCTTAAACATTTTACCTCCTTTATTAGATAGAATGGAAGTAATTAGATTAGCGGGTTACACTGAGGATGAAAAAATTAGTATCGCAAACAAGTACTTATTGCCAAAACAAATCAAAGATAACGGTGTCAAAGAAAAAGAGATGAAGCTGGACGATGATATTATTAAAGAAGTTATAAGAGGATACACTAAAGAGTCAGGTGTAAGAAATCTTGAAAGAGAAATTTCAAAACTTGCAAGAAAAGTTGTTAAAAAAATTGTAGCTGGTGAAGAGAAAGAAGTTGGAATTAATAATAAAAATTTATCTGATTTTTTAGGTGTGCCTAAGTTCAATTTTGGAGAATTAGAGACTGAAAATAGAGTAGGTATAGTAACTGGACTTGCTTGGACTGAATATGGTGGAGAAATTTTAAAAATAGAGACAGTTACAATGCCAGGAAAAGGAAGAATGCAAATTACTGGTAAATTAGGTGATGTTATGCAAGAGTCAGTAAAAGCTGCAAAATCTTTTGTAAGATCAAAATGTTTAGAATATGGAATTATTCCCCCAATTTTTGAAAAAAAAGATTTTCATATTCATGTTCCTGAAGGAGCAACGCCAAAAGATGGACCATCAGCTGGTATAGGAATGGTAACATCTATCGTCTCATCAATTACTAACATACCTGTAAGAAGAGATGTTGCTATGACTGGTGAAGTAACTTTAACAGGCCAAGTATTACCAATTGGTGGTTTGAAAGAAAAATTATTAGCAGCACACAGAGCTGGAATAAAAGAAGTTTTAATTCCTAAAGAGAATGAAAAAGATCTAGTGGATATGCCTAAAAAAATTATAGACGATATAAAAATTACACCAGTCGAATATGCAGATCAGGTTGTAAAAATAGCTTTAACAAAAGAACTTAAACCTACAGAGTGGGTTGAGGTCGATATATCTAAAAAAGACGATAAATCTCAAGCTAGTATTCAATAATAATTAATTTACATTATTTAAGTGTTGATGTAATAAGTAGCCTTGTTTTGGGCGGTTAGCTCAGTTGGTAGAGCATCTCGTTTACACCGAGGGGGTCAAAGGTTCGAGTCCTTTACTGCCCACCAAAACAACAAAGTGGGGGTGTAGCTCAGTTGGTTAGAGCGATCGCCTGTCACGCGATAGGTCGAGGGTTCGAGTCCCTTCACTCCCGCCACTTTTTCGCATTTTTTAATGTTAATATTAATAAAATGTGACGTATCAGCCCTTCAACAACAGATAAAAACTGATATATAGACTTCCATGTTATCTGATTTTTTAAAAGATTACTTACCAATAATAATATTTTTAGTATTAGCTCTTGGGATAAGTTGTGCTTTTGTAGTTGTAAACTTTATTCTATCACCAAAAAAACCTGATCCTGAAAAACTTTCAGCTTATGAGTGTGGTTTTGAACCTTTCGAGGACTCAAGAATGGAATTTGATGTGAGATTTTATTTAGTTGCAATTCTATTTATTATTTTTGATTTAGAGATAGCATTTTTATTTCCATGGGCAATATCTCTTGGAAATATTGGATTATTAGGTTTTTCATCAATGATGATTTTTTTGTTCATACTTACAATAGGTTTTATTTATGAATGGAAAAAAGGTGCTTTAGATTGGGAATAAAAATTATAAACCACAATGAATAATAAAATAGATCAAGTTCCTGAGGAATTTAAACAACTTGCAGAAGATTTTAGCAAAAATGGTTTTATAACTACTTCACTTGATAATTTAATTAACTGGTCAAGATCAGGATCACTTCACTGGATGACTTTTGGATTAGCTTGCTGTGCTGTTGAAATGATGCAAACAGCAATGCCGAGATATGATTTAGAAAGATTTGGAGCAGCTCCAAGAGGTTCGCCAAGACAATCAGACGTGATGATAGTTGCAGGAACTTTAACAAATAAAATGGCGCCAGCTTTAAGAAAAGTTTATGACCAAATGCCTGAACCACGATATGTAATTTCAATGGGTAGTTGCGCAAATGGGGGTGGGTATTACCATTATTCATATTCAGTTGTTAGAGGTTGTGATCGAATTGTACCTGTAGATATTTATGTACCAGGATGTCCTCCATCAGCAGAGGCATTGTTGTATGGAATACTGCAATTACAAAAAAAAATTAGAAAAAAAGGATCTTTTATTAGATAATTATGAAAAGTTTAGAAGATCTAGAAAAAAAAATTAATTCTGAGTTAACTACCAAAATTAACCATACAGAAATTAAACATAATCAAATTTATATTGAAATAGATAAAGAAGATATGCTTGATGTTGCTATATTTTTAAAAACAAATCAAGATACTAAATTTAGGCAACTAATAGATATAACAGTTGTTGATTATCCAGAACAAAATCAAAGGTTTGAAGTAGTATACTTGTTTTTAAGCCATGAATTTAATCAAAGATTGATTGTAAAATATTCAATTGCAGAAAATGAAGTTATTCCCTCACTAACTAGCATTTTTCCATCAGCAAACTGGATGGAGAGAGAAGTGTTTGATATGTACGGAGTATCTTTCAAGGATCATCCAGATTTAAGAAGAATACTAACTGATTATGGGTTTGAAGGTCACCCATTAAGAAAAGATTTTCCATTAACTGGTCATTCAGAGGTCAGATATAGCGAAGATCAAAAAAAAGTAATAAGCGAACCAGTTAAGCTTGAACAAAATTATAGAAATTTCGATTACGAAAGTCCTTGGGAAGGAACAAAATACATTAAAGAAGAAATTGAGAGTAATGACAAAAAAAATTAAAAATTTAAATTTAAATTTTGGACCACAGCATCCTGCAGCTCATGGTGTGCTTAGATTAATTCTTGAGCTTGATGGAGAAGTAGTTGAGAAGGCAGATCCACATATTGGTTTACTTCATAGAGGAACAGAAAAACTTATAGAAAACAAAACCTATATGCAGGCAGTTCCTTATTTTGATCGTTTAGATTATGTAGCACCAATGAACCAAGAACATGCTTTCGCACTAGCGGTTGAAAAAATACTCAAAATAGATGTCCCAATTAGAGCACAATACATAAGAGTTATATTTTGTGAGATTGGAAGAATTTTAAGTCATATTTTAAATGTTACAACACAAGCCCTTGATGTTGGTGCATTAACACCTTCTCTTTGGGGTTTTGAGGAAAGAGAAACGTTAATGACATTTTACGAAAGAGCATCAGGATCAAGACTTCATGCAAATTATTTTAGAGCAGGAGGTGTTCATCAAGATTTGCCAAAAGGTTTAGAAGAAGATATTGCAAAATTTTGTGAAACTTTTCCAAAAATAATTAACGACTTAGAAAGTTTACTAACTGATAATAGAATTTTTAAACAAAGAAATGTTGATATTGGAGTAGTCACTAAGGAAGACGCTTTAGATTACTCTTTTTCAGGAGTTATGATTAGAGGATCAGGTGTTCCGTGGGATTTAAGAAAGTCTCAACCTTATGATTGCTATGGAAGTTTAGACTTTAAAATTCCTGTTGGAAAAAACGGAGATTGTTACGATAGATATTTATGTAGAATTGAAGAAATGAAAGAAAGTGTATCAATTATTAAACAGTGTCTTGCTAAAATGGAAAAAGGTCCAATTAAATCATTAGATGGAAAGATTAGTCCACCACCTAAGGCAGAAATCAAACAATCAATGGAGGCTTTAATACATCATTTCAAACTTTTCACAGAAGGATATAGAGTTCCAAAAGATGAAATTTATACAGCTGTTGAGGCACCAAAAGGAGAATTTGGTGTTTACTTAATATCTGATGGATCAAGTAAACCTTATAAATGTAAAATAAGAGCACCAGGATTTTCGCATTTACAATCAATGGATTATCTAATTAAAGGCCATATGTTAGCTGATGTTCCGGCGGTATTAGGTTCTTTGGATATTGTTTTTGGAGAGGTAGACAGATGAGTTTAAGAAGACCTGCAAAAGATCAGCCAGAAAGTTTTGAATTCAATCCTTCATCATTGGAAGCAGCAAATGTTATTGTTGCTAAATATCCTGAAGGTAAACAGCAAAGTGCTGTTATGGCTTTACTTTATATAGCTCAAAAACAAAATAATAATTGGATACCATTAGCTGCAATGAGGTACATCGCTAAGTTTTTAGATATGCCTTATATTAAAGTTTATGAGGTGGCTACTTTTTACACAATGTATAATTTAGCTCCTGTCGGTAAATACTTTGTTCAAGTATGCACAACAACACCTTGTATGATAAGAGGTGCAAATCAATTAGTTGAGGCCTGTAAGGAGAAAATTTCTGAAAATGAGTGTGAATTATCAAATGATAAAAGCTGCTCATGGATGGAAGTTGAATGTTTGGGAGCATGTGTTAATGCACCAATGATGCAAATTAATGATGATTATTATGAAGATTTAGATAAACAAAAAACTTTAGATATTTTAGATAAAATTTTAAATGGAGAAACTCCAAAACCTGGCTCGTATAGAGGAAGAATAAATAATGAACCAGAAAATAACAGGAAAACCTTAATGGATTTAAAAAATGCTTGAAGATAAAGATAGAATTTTTCAAAATTTATATAATGACAAAGGCTCAGATGTATCTTCGTCACAAGAAAGAGGCGATTGGGTAAATACAAAAGAAATTACTGACAAAGGAAGAGACTGGATAATAAATGAAATTAAAGAATCTCAATTAAGAGGTCGAGGTGGGGCGGGATTTCCTACTGGTTTAAAATGGTCATTTGCGCCAAAAGAAGTTGGATCTAGACCACATTACCTAGTTATAAATGGCGATGAGTCTGAGCCAGGAACCTGTAAAGATAGAGATATTTTAAGATTTGAACCTCACAAGTTAATAGAAGGTTGTTTAATTGCATCTTATGCAGTGCAAGCACATGTTTGTTATATTTACATAAGAGGAGAATATTTTGTTGATGGTCAAAAACTTCAAGCAGCAATAGATGAAGCTTATGAAAAAAAATTATTAGGTAAAAATGCGGCT
>CACJYB010000024.1 GCA_902597515.1 uncultured Pelagibacteraceae bacterium | reverse complement strand
TATATCTAAAAATTTCAAATACGCTTTTGGTCAACATTCTGGTGTAATTGACTTAAATAAAGATAAATTTGAACTACCTAGATTTCCAATTAATGAAAAATATGGAGAGTTAAAAAGATTTAAATCAATAATTAATTATTTTCCATTGGAGTATAAAAAGATACTTCCCGAAGAAAAACAACTATTTGAAAATACAAACCCTCCAAATTTTAAAGTTGAATTTTTCAAGGAGCAAAAAAATTTATCTAATATTAATTGCTATTCTAATGAGGGAGACGTTTGGGAAAAATCAAAAACAAGCTTTGCCAACAACTCTCTAACGATTGAATTTAGGGAGCCATTCAAACCAAGAAGAGGTAGAATTAATTGTTCGCTGAATGATAATGGAAAATGGAGATGGTTTGGTGTTCAATTCCCTATAAAAGTAAAATAGAATTAAATCAAACTTTCTAGATCTTTACTTGAAGGTAACAATCTTGCTTCATCAAAATCTTTTAAATTGTTCTGTTCAATAATTTTTTGTAAGACCTCTATATATTGACTTCCTGTTTCTGCATATTTATCTAAATATTTAGACAAAATTAAACTATCTAAAGGTTTATTTTGGATTCTAAGTTCTGTTCTCGCTTTTCTTAAATTTTTATACGTTGAGTGTGTATTTAAATTTCTTAAATATGCTCTTACAGATAATTGTAAGCTATGAAATTTCATAACTTTATGATCTTTACCCTCATCAGCATTTTTAGGTTTTAATCCTTCTCCAGACCAAGTCCATTGTCCAAATAAAGCATTTCCTTTTAAAGCAAATCTTGAAGTTCCCCAACCCGTCTCCTTGGCTGCTTGAGCTATTGCCAATGAAACCGGTATTTCATCCATTCTTACTTTTAGTGTAGATAAATCATTTTTTCTTACACCATATTGTTTATATTTTTTGTCCAACCATTTTTTTTCAATATCAGTATTGCTATTTTTATTAAGGATAGTGAATAATCTTTTTCTATCAATTCTAATTCTACTGTTTTCTTTCACAATTAAAGGAAGAATAATTTTGATAAACATATTCTTTCTTTTTTTAGTATTTCCTATATTTTTAATTTCATTGGGTAGAAGACCTATATCTACTGGTTTAACTAACTTAGTATCTCTCACATCTTTTAAATTGTAATTTACCTCTCTAAATAAGGAATCTATTTCTGATGTGGTATATCTAACTAGATTTATTTCGGAATTATTTTCCTCCAAAATGTCATACAACAAGTCTCTTTCATCAGATTCAGCATTTGTGTCCTCTTCTAATAACTTATCTTTATTTAAGGTATGATTTAAAATATTTTTTGAATTATTTGTAAATTCTTTGTTATTAAAATTTTTATCTGTAAAATTAATAATTATCGGCGCTGCATAAAAGAATGAAATTACAATAAAAGAACTTAAAAAAAACCGTGAAACTATATTAAAGCTTTTATTTTTTAAAAAACCTGATTTTTTAAATTTTTTCATAATTAATTATTGTATAGCAACAACCTCTTTTACCTCTGGTAAATAATGACATAAAAGATTTTGAACACCTTGTTTTAAAGTCATTGTTGAACTAGGACAGCCTGAACAACTCCCTTGTAATTGTACTTTAACAATTCCGTCCTTAAACTCTTTAAATTTTATATCTCCACCATCTCTAGCAACAGCAGGTCTTATTTTTTCTTCTAAAATTTTTACAATTTTTGATTCAATTTCACTTAAATCTAATTCTTCTTCTTTTGTATTTTCATCAATTACAAACTCTTTACCATCTGCATAAAAATCATTTATTAGAGAAATTACAATATGTTTTATTTCATCCCACTTAATGTTTTCTTTCTTATTTACTGAAATAAAATCATGACCTAAAAAAATGCCCTCAACACCATTTATTGACAAAATGTTTCTCACTAATTCATTTTGCATCTCTTCTTTATTTGTAATTTCATAAGGACCACTGTTTGAAACTTTCTTCCCAGGAAGAAATTTCAAAGAATTTGGATTCGGTGTTGCTTCTGTTTGAACGAACATAAATTATATATAGTGAATATTTTAAAAATTAAAACTTGATAATAAATTTTTATTAAAAACCTACTATTTCCTTAATTCTTTCAATCTTTTTGGATGCAATTAAATTAGCTTTTTCAACTCCATTTAGAAGAATTTTATCTAAATAACTTTTATCTCCTAAAAGTTTCTTTATCTCATTAGAAATAGGTTCAATTTTATTCACAAGTTCTTCAGCTAACTGTTCTTTAAATTCTGAAAAGTTTTTACCTGCAAAATTTTTTACTGAGTTTTCTAATGAAGAATTAGTTAAACTTGAGTATATTCCTAAAAGATTTTTTGCTTCTAATCTTTCATCAAGCTCTTTTATGTCTAGCGGCATAGGCAGAGGATCGGTTTTTGCTTTTTTGATTTTGTTTATTATTTGATCCTTGTCATCTGTTAAATTTATTCTACTTAAATCTGATAATTCTGATTTACTCATTTTTTTGGAACCATCTTTTAAACTCATTATTCTTGAAAATTCTTTTTGAATTAAAGGTTCAGGAACTTGAAGAAAATTTTCTACTTCAAAATCGTTATTAAATTTTTGAGCTATATCTCTACATAACTCCAAATGTTGCTTTTGATCATCACCTACTGGAACATGAGTAGCATCATATAAAAGAATGTCAGCTGCCATTAAAACTGGATAGGAGTACAACCCTATGCTAGCTTTCTCTTTATCTTTACCAGCTTTCTCCTTAAATTGAGTCATTCTATTCAACCAGCCCATTCTAGCAACACAGCTTAATATCCATGCTCCTTCTGCATGAGCAGCTACACTAGATTGATTAAAAATTATACTTTTTTTTGGATCTATTCCACTTGCTACAAAAGTTGCAACAGTTTCTCGGATATTATTTTTTAATTCTTTAGGATCTTGCCTCACTGTGATGGCATGTAGATCAACTACACAAAAAATACATTTATTATCTTTATCGTTATTTAAGTCTACAAAGTTTTTTATGGCGCCTAAATAATTTCCAAGATGAAGATTACCTGTAGGCTGAACACCAGAGAATATTTTTTTACCCATAAAATTAATACTTTAATTTAATATCATTCATTTGAAAAGCTTTGATGAAATAACACACAATTAAATAAAACAATAATCCTAATATAACAGATAAAACTAAATAAAAAGATTTAATTGATTGATTAAATCCTAATTCATTTTGAAAATAATTTAAGATAAAGTTAAAAAATAAACCCATCATAATTGATGCAAAAATTATTTTAATAAATTTAACAAAAAATATTTGGTTAAAATAAAATAATTGTCGATTTTTTAAGAATAAAAATAATAATATTGAATTAAACCAAGATGAAATAGAAGTCGCTATTGGAATTATTATAAAACCAATTTCACTAAAATAATACAAACTAATAAAAATATTAACCAATACTGAGATCAAAGAAATGTAAAATGGAGTTTTAGTATCATGGTTTGCAAAGAAGAAACTTGAAAAAACTTTTATCAATGCAAAAGCAGGGAGACCTAAAGCAAAATAATATAAAGCTAAACTTGAATTGTTCACTGAATTTTCATTGAAAGACCCATAGCCAAATAAAGCTGAAATAATTTGTTCTGATCCTATGATTAAAGCGATAGTTGCTGGAAGACTTAAGAATAGACTTAATTCAAGAGCTTTATTTTGTATAAACAAAATCTTATTTTTTTTTTTAGATTGAATATGTTTTGAAAGCTGTGGAAGTATTACAACGCCAATTGCGATACCAGCTATAGCTAGGTTAATTTGATAAATTCTATCAGCATAATACAAGTAAGAAACTGCACTTGCTTGAAATGATGCAATTATTGTACCAATTAAAATATTAATTTGAGTGACACCTGATGAAAAAATACTTGGTAAAAGTTTTTTAAAAAAAAATTTAACTTTGTTACTTACTTTTAATTCAAAGCTTAATTTAAGAGAGTAATATTTTGATACATATTTATATAAAAATATTAATTGTAAAAAACCAGCTAAAGAAACACCATAGGATAAATAATATACTAACTGATCACCTAGATTTTTTGAAAAAATTAATAATAAAATCAAAACAATATTCAATATTATTGGAGCTGCAGCAGCAGCTGCAAATTTATTGTGTGAATTTAAGATTGCAGAAAAAAATGAAGCTAAACAAATAAAAAATAAAAAAGGAAAAGTAATTCTTGTTAAATTAATTGCTAACTCCATTTTTTCTAAATCACCCACAAATCCTGGCGCAATAATAGAAACAAATGCTGGCATGAAAATTTCAATTATTATTGTTAAAAATAACAACCCTAAAAAAAGGAGATTAAAAATATCGTTAGCAAATTTGTTTGATTGTTTTTTTCCTTTATTTATTTCTGATGAGTAACTTGGGACGAATGCTGCATTAAAAGTGCCTTCAGCAAACAATCTTCTAAAAGTATTTGGGATTCTAAATGCTACAAAAAAAGCATCAGCCAGCATTCCTGTTCCTAGAAAAATTGCTATTAAAAAATCTCTTAAATAACCCAGTAATCTACTGATGATAGTATAAAAACCAAATGTGCCTGTTGACTTAAGTAAGTTCATAAATCATATTAGTCTTAATTTTACCCCAATTGTACATTTATTGTTATCAGAAATGAAAAAAACAAAAATCGATCATTACACAGATAAGGAAGCTTTAGATTTTCATAAAGACAAAAAACCAGGCAAGATTGAGATTATTTCCTCAAAAAATATGACAACTAAGCGTGATCTAGCTTTAGCATATTCTCCGGGAGTTGCTGCTCCTGTAAAAAAGATAAGTGAAAATCCAGAAGCAGCTTATGATTATACAAGTAAAGGAAACCTTGTTGCTGTAATAAGTAATGGTTCGGCAATATTAGGCATGGGAAATTTAGGCGCTCTTGCATCAAAGCCTGTGATGGAAGGAAAGGCCGTATTATTTAAAAGATTTGCAGATATCGACTCCATCGATTTAGAGATTGATTGTAAAGATTCAAACGAAATCATAAATTCAATTAAAAACTTTGCACCTAGCTTTGGTGGAATAAATTTAGAAGACATAGCAGCTCCTGATTGTTTTATAATAGAACAAAAATTAAAAGAAATTTTAGATATTCCTGTTTTTCATGATGATCAACATGGAACAGCAATTATAACAACTGCAGCATTAATTAATGCTTTAGATATTTGTGGTAAATCAATAAAAAAAATTAAAGTTGTAGTTAATGGTGCGGGAGCTTCAGCACAAGCCTGTACTGAGTTATTTAAAAACTCAGGAGTAAAATCTGAAAATATAATAATGCTAGACAGAAAGGGTGTTATTTACGAAGGAAGAACTGAGGGAATTGATCAATGGAAATCCAGATACGTAGTTAAAACTAAACATAGAACTTTAGAAGATGCAGTTAAAGGTGCAGATGTTTTTTTAGGATTATCTGCGAAAGGTGTTCTGAAAAAAGAAATGGTTAAATCTATGGCAAAAAAACCAATTATATTTGCTTGTGCTAATCCTGATCCAGAAATTACCCCAGAGGAAATTAATGAAGTTAGAAATGATGCAATTGTTGCAACAGGGAGATCAGATTATCCCAATCAAGTAAATAATTTAATTGGATTTCCTTACATTTTTCGAGGAGCTTTAGATGTTAGATCCAAAACGATAAATGAAGAAATGAAAGTTGCTGCAGCTAATGCAATAGCTAAGCTTGCAAGAGAAGATGTTCCTGATGAAGTGGTTGCAGCTATGGGTGGAGAAAGGCCTCATTATGGGAAAGATTATATTATTCCATCTACATTTGATCCAAGATTAATTAGCGTAATACCAGCAGCTGTAGCAAAAGCAGCTATAGATAGTGGAGTTGCTAGAAAAAATATAGATGACTTTGATCTTTATAAAGATCAACTAAAACAAAGACTAGACCCGACGGTGACTATTATGCAAGGTATAAATTCATTTATCAAAAAAAATCAAAAAAAAATTGTTTTTGCAGACGGAGAAGATGAAAATACTTTAAAAGCTGCCATAGCATTTAAAAATTCAAAATTAGGTGTTCCAATCCTTGTTGGTAAAGAAAGTAAAATTAAAGAACAAATTAAAAATATTGGCTATAGTGAAAATTTTGACATTGAAATTGTTAATTCAAAAGATGAAGAAAAAAGAAAAAGATACGTTAAACATTTATTTGAAAAATTACAAAGAGAGCAAGGATTATTAGAACGAGATTGTGACCGAATGATCAGAAATGATAGAGTTGTTTGGGCTACCAGTATGGTGGCCTGTGGCGACGCTGATGGTGCTGTAACAGGTAATACAAGACGATTTGGCGCTTCATTTGAAAAAATTAAGCAAGTTGTTGATGTAAGAAAAGGTGAAATTATGTTTGGTTTGAATATGATCGTTCATAAAGGAAGAACTATCTTTGTTGGTGATACAAGTGTTCATGAATATCCGACTTCTGAACAAATGGCTGAAATTGCCATATCTACAGCAAGAGTGGTTAGACTTTTTGGATTTGATCCTAAAGTTGCTTTTGTATCCCACTCTACATTTGGACAACCTCTAACTAGTAGAACAAAACATATTCGAAACGCGGTTGAGATATTAAAAGAAAGAAAAGTAGACTTTGAATTTGATGGAGATATGCAGCCTGATGTTGCTCTTAATCCGGAATATGAGGAACTTTATCCTTTTGCAAAGATAGTTGGTAAAGCAAATATTTTAATAATGCCTGGACAACATAGTGCAGCTATTTCGTATAAACTGATGAAAACAATTGGAGACACAAAAGTTATTGGACCATTATTAATTGGACTAGGGCTTCCAATAGAAATTGCACCTTTAAGGTCATCAACTTCTGAAATACTTAACCTAGCATCAATTGCTGCTTATTCTTCTCAGGTGATTGATTACAAAAAATAATTAATCTCTCTGAATTCTTAAGTCTTCAACAAGTATTATACTTGCAATCACGTCTTCTACATCAGGTATTTCTTTTGCTTCACTTATAACTAAATCTTTTTCCTCTGAAGTTAAAGCAATTCCATAAATATAAATCTTCTTCTTATAGGTATCTATTTGATAATTGGTTGCCTTAATATTTTTATTAACAATTATAGCTGTTCTAAGTTGAGAAGTAATTAGAACATCTTTTGCAGATTGATTAAAATTAAATTCTTCTTTTATTTTAATATCATTCCTTACTGATCTAGCACCTTTGGTTTCCCATGCTAATTTTGTAATCACTAATTTTTCTTCTGGACTATCTACTTTTCCAGTCACAAAAATTCTACCATCTAAAACTTTGGTCTTTACTGATAAAAGATATTTTTTGTCTTTTGCTAAAATTTTTGCACTAATACTTTTTTGCATAATAGAGTCATCTATTTGAGTGCCAACTGTTCGAGGATCTAAAGCAACTGAAACACCAGTTCCAAAAAGGCCTTTGGAACCAACTCCAACACATCCAGTTAAAATAAAACTTATGAATATTAAAATTAGTAATTTATTTTTCATTTTTTAATTCCAAACAATAATTATATATTTCTTTCTTAGGCACGTTAGTAATATGACTTAAAATTTCAGTAATTTCTTTAGTAGATAATTTATTAATCATTTTTTTAATTATATTAATATCTGATTCATTTAATTTTTCGGATACATTTTTATTTGTTTTTTTTTCAGAAATTACAACTGTAAGCTCACCTTTTAGGTCTTTTTCAAATAATTCTAATTCATCAACATTTTTTCTAATAAATTCTTCATATATTTTTGTTATTTCCCTACAAAGAACTATCTTTCTTCCAGTAAAATTCTTTTTTATTTCAGGTATAATTTTGTTAATTTTTTTAGGAGAAATAAAAAAAACTAAGGAATTTTCAAATTTAGAGTATTTTTTCAATTCATTAGATAATTGCTGTTTTTTATCTGAGAAAAAACCACAGAACAAAAATTTATCTGAAAAACCACTAATTGAAACAGCTGCAGCAATAGCCGAAGGTCCGGGAATAGGATAAATTCTAATCTCATTATCAATGCACTCATTAACTAATATTGAACCAGGATCAGAAATACCAGGTGTACCAGCATCAGATATTAAAGAAATTATTTTTCCAGATTTTAAATATTCAATAATTTTTATTACATTTTTTTTCTCATTAAATTTATGATTTGAAATTAATTTTGATTTTATTTGATATTTATCTAAAAGATTTTTTGAAACACGTGTATCTTCGCATAAGATATAATGAGAATGCTGTAAAACTTCAATTGCCCTTAACGTTATATCTTTCAGATTTCCTAAAGGAGTTGATACCAGATAAAGACCATTTTCATATTCTTTTAATTTAAATTGTGGTTTTATGATCATAATTTGGCTTAAAAAATATTATACTAACATCAAAATGATCAAATTAATTAAAATTATTTATTTTATTTTTTTAAGTTTTTACTTTCTGTTTTTTCCAAATGTAAATGCTCAAGAAAAAATAAAAATAGGATTATTGGTACCTATGACTGGAGAAAATAAGGAGATTGGAGAATCAATCATTAAAGCAGTGGGATTAGCTGTCAAAGATATAGATAATGATCTAATAGAAATCTATCCAAAAGATACAGCAACTAAAGCTAACCAAACTTTAAAATCAGCATTTGAATTAAGTGAAATGGGAATAAAGATTGTTATTGGCCCTGTCTTCTATGAAAGTTTAACCTATTTAGATGAAATGAAAAATTTAACATTTTTATCATTAACAAATAAAACTTTAGATCTACCAAAAAATGTAATTTCTGCTGGAATTAATTCTACATCACAATTTAATACAATAAAAAAATTTTTAGAAACTAATCAAATAAATAGAACTATTTTTTTAACACCTATCCAAGATTATGAATTTGAAGTTAAAAAAGGAATGAAAAATTCAAAAATTAAAATTTATAAAGATTATGAATATAATACAGAGCCCACAGAGCTAACAAAACAAATAGAAGAAATTACAAACTACAGAATAAGAAAGCAAAATTTAGAAGATGAAATAAAAAGAGTAAAAAATTCAAATGACCCAAATAAAGAAAAAAAAATAAAAAGACTGGAAAAAAGATACACTTTAGGAGGTTTAAATTTTGATGCTGTTGTAATTGCAGATTTTGATGAAAGTCTTAAAAGCGTATCAACATCACTTTTATACACTGATGTACTTCCTAAAAATAAATATTTTATAACTTTAAATCAATGGTTTGATGAAAGCCTATTAAACGAAACTGACATCCAACCTTTATATTATCCTTCAATAAATAAAGAAAATTTTGATAACTACAAAATAAAATACTTTAACGCATTTAATGAAGATCCTACACATTTGTCTCTATTGAGTTATGATCTTGTTGGCTTGGTATACTACTTGTCAATTAACTCAAAAGCAGAAAACTTAAATAAAATTTTTAACAGAAAAAACTCATTCAAAGGAAAAATAGGAATTTTTGATATCAAAAATAATAAAATAAATCATAGACTTAATTTTTATAAAATTGAGGATAAAAAACTTATAGAAATTTTTTAATTTTTTTAAAAGCGTGAAATCTATGATCCATCTTATATTTTTGAGATGGCTTCATTTCTCCAAAAGTTTTTCTTTTATTAAAGGGAATAAAAATTGGATCATAGCCAAATCCATTCTTGCCTCTTGGTTCATTTGAAATATAACCCTCTACTTTTCCTAATACACAAGCAATTTTTTTATTTAAATATGAAATAGAAAGAGCACAAACAAATCTTGCTTTAATTTTTTTATTTTTCCAGTTTTTATCTTTTTTGTTAAGCTCTCTATAAACTCTTCTTATAGCTTTACTAAAATCTCCGTGTCTTCCTCCCCACCTTGCAGAGTAAATTCCAGGATTTTTGTTCAAAAAATCTATCTCTAAACCCGAGTCATCTGCCAAACAAATTAATCCCGTTTTTTTTGAAAAATATTTAGATTTAATTAATGAGTTTTCTTTAAATGTCTTTCCATTTTCAATTGGGCTACTAACATTATATACAGAAGTAGAGTAAATTTTGATATTTTTTGGTAACAAACTCTTTATTTCACTTAATTTACCCTTGTTATTTGTGCCAATGAGTAATTTTTTAATTTTTTGTTTAGACATCTAGAAATTACTAAAATCCTTACCATATAAGAAGCTATGGAAAAAGAAGAAAACCAAAATATACCCTCTAAAGATCAAAACCAGGATACAGTAAATGGAACTGAAAAACCTGAGGAAAACTTAACTGAAGAAAATAAACAAGAAACAGACCAAGAACCTAAAGAGGAAGTTAAAGAGCTAACTCCAGAAGAAAAAATTGCTGAACTTGAAGATAAAGTGGCAAGAACTTTTGCTGAAATGGAAAATCAAAGACGAAGATTTGAAAAAGAAAAAGAGGATGCTTTTGAATATGGTGGTTATAGTTTTGCTAAAGAAGCATTAAGTTTGATTGATAACTTGGATAGGTCAAAACATGTTCTTGAAAGTGATGATAAGTTAAAAGAAACCGAAGCATTAAAGAAGACACTAGAGCATTTAGATATTATTAAAAAAGATTTAATCTCAATATTCGAAAAAAATAATATTAAACCTATTGACAGCCTTAACAAAAAACTAGATCCAAATTTTCATCAAGCAATGATGGAAATTGAAGATGATACGAAAGAACCTGGAACAATAATTCAGGAAATTCAAAAAGGCTTTACTATAAAAGACAGATTGCTTAGACCCTCATTAGTTGGGGTGTCAAAAAAAGTTACAACTAAAGAAGAAAAAACTCAAGAAAATCAGGAAAATCAGGAAAATAAATAGTTATGAGATCAACTTGTAGTTTCACATTTAAACCCTATATGACGAAAGAGAGACTTTAATATTATGAGCAAAATTATTGGAATAGACTTAGGAACAACAAATTCATGTGTTGCCATTATGGAAGGAACGCAGGCTAAGGTTTTAGAAAATGCTGAGGGAGCAAGAACTACTCCATCAGTTGTAGCATTTACAGATGAAAACGAAAAATTAATTGGACAACCAGCAAAAAGGCAGGCTGTTACAAATCCAGAAAATACTATTTTTGCAGTAAAAAGATTGATTGGAAGAAATTTTGATGATCCAACTGTAAAAAAAGATGTAGAAGCTGCACCATTTAAAATAGTTAATTCTGAAAAAGGTGATGCTTGGATTGAAGCAAAAGGTGAAAAATATTCACCTTCTCAAATATCTGCATTCATTTTACAAAAAATGAAAGAAACAGCAGAAAAATATTTAGGTCAAGCCGTAACAAAAGCTGTAATTACAGTACCAGCATACTTTAACGATGCACAAAGACAGGCTACAAAAGATGCAGGAAAAATTGCTGGATTAGAAGTTTTAAGAATTATCAATGAACCAACAGCCGCGTCTCTAGCATATGGTTTAGATAAAAAACAAAATAAAAAAATTGCTGTATATGATTTAGGTGGAGGAACATTTGATGTATCTATCCTAGAATTGGGTGATGGTGTATTTGAAGTTAAATCAACTAATGGTGATACTTTTTTAGG
>CACJYB010000023.1 GCA_902597515.1 uncultured Pelagibacteraceae bacterium | reverse complement strand
CGCTATAACGCTTTTTAATCCATCTAGCTACTGCTTGTCTGCATTCTAAAATACCATTTGAAAGAACATATCCGTGATGGCCATCATCTAATGCTTTTTTTGCTGCTTCAACAACATGCTTTGGAGTTTTGAAATCAGGTTGACCTAGACCTAAGTGGATCATAGGTTTACCTTGAGCTTCAAGTTTTTTTGCTTCAGCTAAAACAGAAAAAGCACTTTCAGTTCCTAGCCTATTTAAAGATTTTGCAAGTTCCATAACAATTTAAAAATTAAAATCGACAAACTAAACGAAAATTAGTTTTTTGTCTATTTAGTTTGAAAGTTTAATTTACCAAATAAATGCTTAAAATTGTTATATTTTAGTCTCTATATATTATTTTTGACGCATCAAGATCTTTAACAGACTTACAACCCATTAAAATCATATTTCTTCTAATTTCTTTTTGCATATTTTCTAAAAGTCTCTCAACACCTTTTTGTCCACCTGCGCCTAAACTAAAAAGAAAAGCTTTTCCAAAACTGCAAGCTGTTGCTCCAGCAGCTAAAGCTTTAAGAACATGTGTTCCCCTTCTTACACCACCATCAAGAATAATTTCTAATTTATCGCCAACTGCATCTGAAATTGCTTTAACTTGATCAAATGGAGATCTTGATCCATCAAGTTGTCTTCCTCCATGATTTGAAATCATAATTGCTGTACAACCAATATCTATTGCTCTTTTAGCATCTTCTACTGACATTACACCTTTTAATGCCATAGGCTTATCCCATTTTTTTATACAATATTCAGCATCTTTCCAATTCATCGCTGGATCGTATTGTTCATTAATATAATCCATAACTGATTTTGCAATATTGGTACCTTTATCAGTTTTGTTTTTTATGTTTGCTAATTCAAATTTTTTATTTGTGAAGTATTTGAAAACCCATCCTGGTCTCATTGCAAAACTCAATAAACTATCCAAAGTAAATTTAGGTGGTGTCGTAAATCCAGTTCTATGATCTCTTTCTCTATTTCCAGCAACAAGTGTATCAACAGTAATACACATTCCATCAAAATTAGCTCTGCTACATCTTTCGATTAAATCATCAGTAATTGATTTATCTTTGTGAATATAAAGTTGAAAAAGTTTTGGCCCACTAGAAATATTTGCAACCTCTTCAATTGAAAAAGACGCCATTGTGGACATGCTATAAATTGTATCAAACTTCTCTGCAGCTCTAGCAGAAGCCTTGTCACCCTCAGGATCATACAAGCTTTGCATTGCCGTAGGAGACAAAAATAAAGGCATACTAATTTTTCTACCAAAGACAGTGGTAGACAAATCTGGTTCACCAACACTATTAAGAATATTAGGAACTAAATCACAATCATTAAAAGCATCTGTATTTCTATTTAAAGTAACTTCGTCATCTGCTCCACCATCAATATAATGAAAAATAGGAGCAGGTAATTTCTTTTTTGCTAATTTTCTAAAATCTTCAAAATTATAACAGTCATTGATATTCATGATGTATCTTTATTAAAAGCTTTTGAAGAAATTAAACATATAACTATTTGCCCCAGGATTTTTATCTCCTAGACTTGCATTAGATATATGATTGTAGGAAAAACCTAATTCACTTGTTTTTGATAGATCAAGTGAAATTTGTAACTCACTTTTAAATTCAATTAAATGGCCTAAGTCTTTACCATCTCCTTCGTGATATATTCCCGGTGTAAAGCTTGGAGTCAAATTTAATGCTCCTAATTTATATTGAGCTTGAACACCTGTATAAATATATCCTGCATTATCAGCTGTGATTAAAAATCCAGTTATAGGAGAAAGATTTCCTAAAAAAGTATCTCTATTTAAATTTTCATTTTGATGTTGAAATCCAATTAAAGTTGATTTTTTTCCATCATCACTAAAATCAAACATACCTGTGTAAACACTGAATTCTGTATTTTGATCTTTTAAAACTTTTTCCTCTGCAATAGAAGAAAATGCAAATGTGATTATTAACAGATTGATTAAAAAATTTTTTAAATTCATAACTAATTAATTTATTTTTTAACTATAAAGCTTTTGTAGATTATTGCACCTCCGATTAAAAATATCAATATCGGCAATAACCAAAGAATATATGTATTTTTATTTAAACCAGGATCGTAAAGTATCCATTCTCCATATTTAGTTTTAAAATATTCATAAATTTGATCTTCAGAAAGACCTTCTTGAAGTTTTTTATCAACTACAATTTTTAAGCTGTTTGCAAATTCTGAGTCTGAATCATAAACCGATTGACCTTGACATATGAGACATCGTAAATTTTTAGTTATTTTATTTCTTATATCGTTCTCCTCAGCATTAATACTGCTTAAAGGGAATAATATTATAACAATTAAAAAAAATTTTAGAAATTTCATTTTATCAATAAATTAATCTCATCAACTAATTCTTGGTTAAGAGGTCCAATATATTTTTTAATAATTTCATTATTATAAATTAAAAATGATTCAGGAACTCCATATGCTCCCCACTCAATTGCAATTGTACCATCTAAATCAATAAAGATTTCTTTATAAGGGTTGCCTAGTTCTTTTAAAAAATTTTCCGCATTTTTTAAATTATCTTTATAATTCATCCCAATAATATTTAATTTATTCTCTAAATTTAAATTCATCAAAAGAGGATGCTCTTGTCGACATGGTACACACCAAGATGACCAAATATTTAATAAATAAACTTTATCTGCCTCAAAGATTCTTGATGATTTCACATTTTCTCCTGAAAAAAATTCTTTAGTATTAAACACTGGTATCTCTTTTTTTGTATTAACATCTGGAGTGTATATTTTTGAGTCTTCTAAACCTTTATAAAAAATAAAAAATATTATTCCAAAAATAATAATAACTGAAAAAGGTAATATTTTATTTTTCATGATCTTTTTTGTAAAAAGCTAACAATGCCACCAAAAGATATTAGAATTACTGATAACCAGATCCATAACATAAATGGTTTAACTTGATATCTTACGTTGAAAAAATCTTGATTTTGAACCAGATTAATTACAATAAATTTATCTGACATAAGTGTTGTTTTAATATCAGCTTCACTTGTAGCAATGACAGGTTGATTATAAATTCTCAGCTCTGGCGAAAATCTATCCTCGTCACCATTTAAATTACTTATAGAAAAATTCGCAATAATAGCATTATAATTTTTTTCTTTTTTCTGATCAACACTTTCAAAAACTATCTTGGTTTTCGAATTTTCAAAAGTTTCACCAACCTTTAGATTTGTTATAATTTCGCTTGCAAATATATTGTTAAACAAGATACTTAGGATCAATAAACTAAATCCAAAATGAGCAATATTTTGTGAAATATTTTTATATTTTTTTACAAAAAAATCTCTCAAGGTAATAAAGAATAAATAAAGCGCACTCGATATCAAAATTGTATTTATTAAAATATTTTGATTAAAATTTTTTAATACTAAATATGCTAATAAAATTGAGATAATTAAAAAAGAAATTAAATAAATCTTATCTTCTAGTTGAGATTTGATCCATTTTAATTTTGGACCTATCGCCATCATAAGTAAAAATGGAATTAAAAAAGGAATTATCAATTTATGATAAAATGGTGGTCCGACAGATATTTTTTGAGAAGAAATTACATCTAAAAAAATTGGATAAACGGTACCTATTAATACAACAGCTAAAAAATACATCATGAACCAGTTATTAATTAATATTGAAGTTTCTTTGCTCAACCAAAAAAAACTATAAGATTTTCTGTCATTATCTTTATGAAAAAAGAAAAAAATTAAAATAGATAAAAAAATCAAAATAAATAAAAAAACAAGAATAAATAAACCCCTTTCAGGATCATTAGCAAATGTATGAACTGAATTTAATATTCCTGATCTTACTAAAAATGTTCCACACATACTTAATGTAAATGTTGCAATAGAAAGAATTATTACCCATGAAGTTAAAATAGATTTTTTTTCTAATACTAAAATACAATGTAAAAGAGTGGTTAATGCAAGCCATGGCATTAGAGAAACATTCTCAACTGGATCCCAAAACCAAAAACCTCCCCAGCCCAATTCGTAATAAGCCCAAATTGATCCAAGCAGTATTCCTAAAGTTAAAAATATCCATGAAATTAGGATCCATTTTTTTATATGGGATGCCCAACTAGTAGAAATAATTTTTAAACTTGTTGCTGCCAAAACAGATGAAAAAATAATTGAAGAACCAACATAGCCTAAATATAAAACAGGTGGATGAATTGCTAAAGCAGGGTCTTGTAAAATTGGGTTTAATCCAAGACCTTCAGTAGGTATTGGAAAAATATAATTAAATGGATTTGATGTTTTGATTAAAAATAAAAAGAAACCAACTATTATTATTTGTTGAAAAACTAGAGTTAAAATTTTGTATTTTACTGGTTGATTTTTAGTTCTTACTAAAAATAAAAAAATAAACAACGTTAAAACAAGTAGCCATAATAATAAACTACCTTCATGATTTCCCCAAGTTCCACTTATTTTGTAAAATAATGGTTTGGTAGTGTGAGAATTATTAAATACTGTTTCATTACTAAAATCCGAAATAACAAAAGAAAAAATCAAACACAAAAAACTAATGACAACAAAAAATAATTGTAAAAATGTAAATGATAATATTTTGGTATCTAAAGTGTTTGAGTTAATAAAATTTTTATATGAAAAATAAAATAATGATAATCCAATAATTAATCCTATTACTAATGAATAATATCCAATAAGATTATAGATCAATTTATTTTTCTCCTAATGCTTCTTTTACTTCCGGAGGCATATAATTTTCATCATGCTTTGCTAAAATTTTTGTTGCAGAGAAAAAGTTTCTATCTTTCAAAAAACCTTCTGCAACAACCCCTTTTCCTTCAGCAAATAAATTTGGTACTGCTCCTGAGTAAGTAACATTTATTTCATTTTTAAAGTCTGTAATTATAAAATTAACTTCATTTGAACTTATGGAAATAGAGTCTTTTTTAACCATTCCTCCAACTCTTATTTTGCTTTTATCTATTTCAGAAAGTGATTTTATCTCGGAAGGAGATTGAAAATATACAACATTTTCCTCTAATGATTTTAAAATCAAAAATGTTGTTAGAGTCAAAGTAATTAAGATTATTACTACAAACACTAATCTTAATTTAACTTTTCGACCATACATGGTTTAAAAGTTAATTATTTGTTACGTTTGCTAAAATTTCTTTATTTATTCTTTGTGATTTTGCAGAATTAGCTTGCTCAGCAGTAAGTGATCCAAATTTAGCAACAAATTTTTTTTGTTCTTTAACAAATTGCATTTTAGTTACCAAATATAAACCTAGGAAACTTAATAAGGTAAAACTAAAAGCAGATAACACGTACACCGCATATCCATTCATAAAAAGTAATTCATTTATCATAATCTATCTAAGCCTTTATTTTTAATTTTTATCAGTTCTGTATTATATTTCATTAAGAAAATTAACAATGAAAAAAGAGCAAATGCCGCAGTCATTATTAATAATGGGTAAAGCATTGATGAATGAATTGAGCTTTTTGACAAAATATTAATAGATGCAGGTTGATGAAGTGTATTCCACCAATCAACTGAGTACTTTATAATTGGAACATTAATAATTCCTAAAATAGTTATAAAAGTTGAAATCTTATAGACTTTTTCTTCCTTACCATAAATTCTCCATACAATTAAATACATTGCATAGAACAAAGCTAATATTAGCATTGAAGTAATTCTTGCATCCCAAGCCCACCATGTTCCCCAAGTTGGTTTTCCCCAAATTGAGCCTGTAACTAAAGCGATAATATTAAAAACAAATCCTGAAGGAGCTAAACTTTTAGAGATTAAAAAAAAGTTTTTGTTTTTAAATACAAAACCACAAATAGATAACAAAGTTATAAAAGAAAATATCCCAAGTGAAATCCAAGCAGCAGGAACATGAACATACATAATTCTAACTGCATCACTTTGTTTATAATCTTCAGGCGATATGATTAATGCTTCAACTAAACCAACACTCAATACAACAATAAACAAAAATAAAACATACTTAGGTGCTTTTGACGTGATTTTGAAAATCTTGTTAGGTTCAAAAAGTTTAAACATATTTTAATTTAGAATTTTTTTTGGTGATTTCTATTATGAAATAGTTTTCTGATCAAGAATGCAGAGGGGAGATAATAAGATTGAAATTAACGTTTAACACTCTTGACCAGAAAATACTAAAAATATAGCTAATTTGTATGGCCTAGATTTGAGCTAAATGTGGTTGAATGATGGTTACCTTAATTAGAAAGCTTGAAATAACTAGAGCCTTTTTTTCCCGAAAAAATCTCTTCAATTAAAGGGTGTTTTATTGGTTCATCAGAGTCATCCATAAGCAAGTTTTGCTCAGAAACATAAGCTTCATAAGTTATCTCATCATTTTCTGCTAATAAATGATAAAATGGTTGATCTTTTCTTGGTCTGACATTTTTTGGAATAGACTGATACCATTCTTCAGAATTATTAAACTCAAAATCAACATCATAAATCACACCTCTAAATTCAAAGTGTTTATGCTTTACAATGTCTCCAATTGAAAATTTAGCTTTTTGAACTGGCATTGATGTTAGTATGGGTATTTAGAAATAAAAATCAATGCTAAAAATATAAATGTTTTGTGATGTGGCAAATATGTTAATATCTTTTAAGTGAATAAATCTTTTTTAAAATTTGTTACTGATTTCGGTCCTTTAGCAATATTTTTTTTCTATTATTACAATAGTGGTAAAAATTTATCTGTAGCAATACCTCCACTAATAGTTGCAACTTTAGTTGCATTAGCAGTAGTTTGGTTTTTTGAAAAAAAAATTCCTCCAATGCCTTTGTTAAGTGGAATTTTAATTACTTTTTTTGGTGGATTAACAATCTACTTTAATGATCCTATATTTATTTACGTTAAACCAACTATCATTAACATTATGTTTGCTCTTGCGTTATTTTTTGGGAAATATTTTACCAATGAACCTATTCTTAAAAAAATTATGGGTAAATCTATTCCTCTAACTGATATTGGTTGGGAAATTCTTAATAAACGATGGATGTATTTTTTCTTTGGTCTTGCTTTATTAAATGAAATTATTTGGAGAACTCAAACAGAAGAATTTTGGGTTAATTTTAAAGTATGGGGGATGCTTCCAATAACAATAATATTTACAGGGTTTCAGGTACCATTAATTAATAAACATAAGATTGATGCGTAGTAATTTAAAATTAGTAGTAAATAATCCGCATTCTAAAATAGAAGAAAAACATTTTTTTGAAAAAGATGAGCTTAAAATTATATTAGACTTATATGCCAAGATGGTTTCTGAAGGTTCTTGGAAAGATTACGGTTTAAGTATTTCAAGTAAGCAAGTGGGGTTTAGTGTTTTTAGAAATGCTACTGAAAATGCCCTTTATAAAATTTGCAAAAATTTTAGGCCTAAAAATAAAAATCTTAAATATTTGATTTCTGATACAAGTGGTAAAATACTAAAAAATTCTTACGATCTTAGAGTTTTATTAAAAAATACCAACTGGAAGAAACTTCAAAAATAAATTTATCTTCTTTGCCCAAATAATCTTAATAACATTATAAATAAATTGATAAAATCTAGATATAAAGTTAAAGCACCCATCACAGCTTTCTTGCCCATTAACTCTCCTGAGTCTGAAGCAACATACATATTTTTGATTTTTTGAGTGTCATAAGCTGTTAAACCAACAAATATTAAAACTCCTAAAATTGAAATCACAAAATACATCATAGAAGATTTCATAAAGATATTAACAATTGAAGCTATAATTATTCCAATTAGACCCATCATTAAAAAAGATCCAAACTTTGTAAGATCTCTTTTAGTTGTGTATCCATAAATACTCATCGCTCCAAATGTTGCAGATGTAATGAAGAAAACTCTAGTTACACTCATTCCAGTGTAAACCAATAATATTGAAGATAAAGATAGACCCATCAAAGCTGCAAAAACCCAAAACGTAGTTTGAGCTTTTGATGCACTCATCTTATTAATTCCAAAACTCATGTAAAAAACGATACCTAAAGGTGCTAACATTACAAGCCATTTAAGACCTGATAAATAAATTGCATTCCCCATCTGCGTTAGACCAACGATTGAACCTGCATCATTAGTAACAACAGACATTTTAAATGTTATTAGTGCTACTATTCCAGTTAACAATATACCTGTTGCCATATAGTTATAAACTTTTAGCATGTAGGCTCTTAAGCCTTCATCCATTACAGCAGCTGTTTGTTGTGCTGTTTTTGCTCTATTTAGTATTCCGTTTTTATCAAATTCCATAATGAGTAATATATATATTCTTTTACTAATTATTCAAGATACCTTAAAAGATTAACAAAATTTTAACTTAATATTTCTAATGAATTACAAAAATTTAGGTAATACCGATATTAAAGTGAGTACAATTTGTCTCGGTACTATGACGTGGGGAGAACAAAATACTGAGCTTGAAGCATTTGAACAAATGGATTTTGCTTTAGATCAAGGAGTAAACTTTTGGGACACTGCTGAATTATATGCGGTACCACCAAGAAAAGAAACCTACGGTGATACTGAAGAAATAATTGGTAACTGGTTTGAAAAAACAAAAAAAAGAGACAAAGTCATTCTTGCAACAAAAGTTGCTGGTCCAGCAAGAGCTTATTTAAGAAGAGGAGAAAATAGTTTTACAGGTCCAAATTTAGAAACTGCTTTAAATGACAGTCTTAAAAGACTTAAAACTGATTATATAGATTTATATCAACTTCATTGGCCAGAAAGAAATGTAAATAATTTTGGAAGACTTGGTTATGTTCATAAGGAAAATGAATGGAATAAATTTGAAGATATTCTTGCAGAGTTAAATAAATATATTGATCAAGGAAAAATAAGATACGTTGGTTTATCAAATGAGACCCCTTGGGGAGTTTTAAATTATCTTCAGTTATCCAAAGATAAAAAGTTGCCAAGAATGATGTCGATTCAAAATCCTTATAGTTTATTAAATAGATCTTACGAAGTTGGACTAGCTGAAGTTTCTATAAGAGAAAATATTGGCTGCTTAGCCTACTCTCCACTTGCAAGTGGATATTTAAGCGGAAAATATAGAAACAGGAATTTTCCCAAAGGATCAAGAATGGAGAGAGATTTCGATTTCTGGACAAGGTATAGAAAGCCAAATACTGAGGATGCGGTTGAACATTATTATAAAATTAGTGAAAAATTTGATCTAGATATGAGTCAGATGGCGATAAAATTTTGTGAAATCCAAGACTTTATGACTAGTGTAATAATTGGAGCAACTACAATGGAGCAGTTGAAAACAAATATAGAAAGTGTAAATGTAAACTTATCTGATGATGTCATTAAAGAAATTAACCACGTACAAACAATTTATCCAAATCCATGCCCATAATTAAAAAAATTACAATATTGTTAGGAATATTTTTTATGAGTGGTCTTGCTCAAGTTTCAGCTCAAGAAATTAAAAAAATTGGTAAATATAAAGATTGGGAGGCAATGGTCGTTATGGATGCTGACGGTAAAGTATGCTTTGCGCAATCTTTACCTATTTTGCAAGCTCCAAAAACAAACAAAAGAGATGCAAAATTATTTGTAGCATTTAGACCAAACGACAATATAAAAAATGAAGTAAGTGTTACCCCGGGTTATGAATTCAACAATAATAATTCTGTAACAGCTGCTTCAGGGAAGAATAAATTTAAATTTGATATTAAAGAACAAGGTTTTGCGTGGATTGCAGACAACAAAGTCGAATTAAAAATGATTAAACAAATGAGAAAAGGATCTAGAATTATGATCACTGGATACAATCAACAAGGTTCTCAAACAATTGATCATTACTCATTATTAGGATTTACTAAAGCTTATAACGCTTCAAGAAAAGCTTGTAGTTAATCAATGAAATCAAAAAAGAAAATTGTTCTAGCTTATTCTGGAGGGCTCGATACTTCTATAATTTTAAAATGGCTTCAAGAAAATTATGATGCAGATGTAATTTGTTATACAGCAGATGTTGGACAAGAAATTGATAGAAAAAAAATTATTACTAATGCAAAAAAATTTGGTGTTAAAAATATAATTATTAAAGATTTAAAAGATATTTTTGTTAAGCATTATGTTTATCCCATGATCAGAGGACACGCGATCTATGAGGGTGTTTACTTATTAGGGACATCAATAGCAAGACCTCTTATTGCAAAAGATCAAATAAGAGTAGCTAAAAAATTTAAAGCCTATGCAGTTTCACATGGAGCAACTGGTAAAGGCAATGACCAAGTTAGATTTGAATTAGGCTATCATTATTTTGGTCCTAAAATTAAAATTATAGCTCCATGGAGAATTTGGAAACTAAAATCTAGAACAGACTTAATTAATTATGCAAAAAAACATAGCATAGCTATTCCTAAAGATAAAAAAGGTGCACCTCCTTTTTCAGTGGATGATAATTTATTTCATACATCAACTGAAGGTAAGGTTTTAGAAAATCCAAAAAATTCTGCTCCAGAATTTATTTTTCAACGAACAGTTTCTCCAGAAAAGGCACCTAACAAACCATCTTTTGTTACTATCAATTTTAAAAATGGTGATCCGGTTGGAATTAATGGAAAAAAATTATCACCAGCTAAATTATTGACAAAGCTAAATGGCATAGCAGGAAAAAATGGAATTGGAAGAGTTGACTTAGTAGAGAATAGATTTTTAGGTATAAAATCTAGAGGAGTATATGAAACACCTGGTGGAACTCTTTTAATAAATGCTCACAGAGCAATTGAATCTGTTACCTTAGATAAAGAAACTATGCACAAAAAAGATCAGATAATGTCTAGATATGCAGAGTTAATTTACAATGGTTATTGGTATTCAAAAGAAAGATTTAAACTTCAAAAAATTGTAGATTTAAAAAGAAGCAAAGTTAATGGCTCAGTTAAACTTAAATTGTATAAAGGAAATATTACAATTCAATCTAGAGTTACTAATAGCAGCGCTTACTCAATGAAAAAAGTCTCATTTGAAGAAAATAAGTCATTTAATAAATCTAACGTTGAAAGATTTATCAATTTTCACAAAAAAAAGCTTCGTTCTTAGTAACGTTTAGGACAAATTAACATTTGTTTAAATCACTAAAAATTATATCCTTAGATCATGGAATCAATAAAGAATTGGATGAGAGATGCTGCAAATATTTTATTTGATGATAGTAAGAATGATCTACGCGCACTTCCTAAAACAGTTAGATTACAAATTCTTTTAGTTTTAAGTTTTATTTGGACTACTGTTTTTAGTTTATATGTTTTTTCTTACACAACTTTTGCATTTGGATGGGCTGGACTTTTTTTAGCTCATATAGGTTTAATATTTGCCGTCTATATGACTTTTAAACAATTCCATAGAGCAGAAGAAAAGTCTGCAAGTGTTTTTCAAACAAAAAATTTTGATCCTTTTAAAATCATGGTCATAGTTTTTGTAATAGTATTTATTTTTGTATTTTCAAAAGGAATTGAAGTTTTAACAAGTCCAAACCCGAATTCTTATTCAATCCCTTATGATGGTCCCTTAAAATCTGCAATTGAAAAATGGTTACCTTTTAGTAAAGATAAATAATGGATAAGATAGCAAAAAACTTACAGTTAGCATTAATGGTTATTATCTTAATCAGTACTGTTATTGCTGTTGGGATTGAAATGAAAAACATGTTTTTAAATCAATCTGTTACATTGGCAGATTTGCTTTTAATGTTTCTTTATTTGGAGGTACTAGCAATGGTTAGGGTTTTTTGGAACCAACAATCTATTAGTATTACACTACCACTTCTTATTGCGATTACCGCCCTTGCACGATTTATTATTCTACAAGGCAAAGAAATGGATCCTACTGCACTTGTTTATGAAGCAGTAGCTATTTTGTTAATAGCTGGAGCCATTGTTGTTTTAAGATTAAGACATAGTGACAAATTAGGTCTTAAGAAAAAAAAATCAAAATAATTTAAAATGATATTTGAAGCTTCAAGGGCTAAGGCCTTAAATCAATTAAATAATTTTGTTGAGAATAATCTTGGAGAATATTCAAAATTAAGAAATTTTGATTTTGGACCTGAAAAAAGATCTAATATATCTTGCTTATCACCATATATAACTCATGGAATAGTTAATGAACAAGAAGTCATTCAGAAAGCTCTAAGTAAATTTTCTTTTTCAAAAAATGAAAAGTTTATTCAAGAAGTTCTATGGCGAACTTATTGGAAAGGTTGGTTAGAACTTAGACCAAATGTTTGGACTGATTATCTTATCGAATTAAATCAAATCAAAAACGAATTAAAAGATAATAAAGATTATATTGCAGCAATCGAAGGAAAAACAAAAGTAAATTGCTTTAATGAGTGGGTGAAAGAGCTTAAAGAAAACAATTATTTGCATAATCACACAAGAATGTGGTTTGCTAGTATTTGGATTTTTACTTTAGAATTGCCTTGGCAATTAGGTGCAGAATTTTTTATGCAACATCTTTATGATGGAGATGCTGCATCAAATACTCTTGGGTGGCGATGGGTTGCGGGTGTTCAAACTCAAGGAAAACATTACCTTGCAAGTGAATGGAATATTAAAAAATTCACTAACAATAGATT
>CACJYB010000022.1 GCA_902597515.1 uncultured Pelagibacteraceae bacterium | reverse complement strand
ATTTAATAAGTTTTTGGCCTTCTAAAACATTCATGAATATTTTGACATATTGTTATTTTCTATTTTATTACTATCTTAATACCCATGAAAAAAGAAGATCTACCAAAAACCATTTCTATTTTTCCTTTAAGTAATTTTATAATTTTCCCTAAAACAACTGTGCCACTAAATATTTTTGAGCCTAGATATATTGAAATGATTAATGATAGCATGAAGTCAAACAAACTCATTGGAATGATACAGCCAAAAACAACAGTTAATGACAAAAATATTCCTAACTTGCATAATGTTGGATGTTTGGGGAAAATCACAAGTTTTAGAGAAACAGAGGATGGTCGATATTTAATTGAGTTAAAAGGAATTTTAAGATTTAACAAAATCAAAGAACTAAATACTAAGAATAAATACAGATCTTTAGAAATTAATTATGAAGATTTTTATCATGATCTAGATGATGAAAAAAAAGAACTAAAATTTAGTGACTTAGAGTTAATCTTTAAAGACCTTAAGTCCTTATTTGAAAAAAAAGGATTTATAATTAATTGGAAAGCCCTTGAAAAGCAAAGTTTAGATGAAACAATTAACGCATTAGCGATGGCTTCACCATTTTCATTAGAGGAAAAACAAATATTATTAGAGTCAAAAACACTAGATATTAGAAAAAATAATATTGCAGAAATATTAAAAACCTACACTCATGATGTTTTCAACAACAATACACTTCAATAGGCTAAATTAGTATTCCCTTATCTGCTAAGGTTGTGAAGACTTTGTTAATTGATGGATTTTTACCTAAAAACTGAATTGATTTACTTATGTTGTCGTTTTTAATCTTTCTTTCTAAATTGAAAAATTCATGAATTAAATCAACACCATTTGCAAAAATAAAGTTTATATGTTTAGTTTTGTTTTCAAATTCAGAATTAATTGAACTATCAATAGGTAATCCTAAATTAACTCTATTTTTAACAAGATCTAAAAAAATTTTTATATCACGTATAGTCATATTAAATCCTTGTCCTGCCAAAGGATGAATTTTGTGTAATAAATCTCCAAAGGCTAGAAATTTATTATTATAATACGAACGTAAATTAAAAGATTTAAGCTCAAAAGATTCGATTTTACCTATTTTCTTTATTTTGTATTTTAAATTATAATTCTGAATTAAATCTTTAATTCTTTCACTAGAAATTATATTAGAATTATTTATAGAATATACAATTGAAGTCTTATTGTTTGAAATGGGCAAAAAAGCTAAAGGACCATCTTTGGTAAAAATTTGAGTCGCAATATCATTTGAAATATTTTTATGTTCAATAATTGTTGTATATGCAAAACTATTATATTTTTTTATTATTTTTTTGTTAAAATATTTTTTTGCAATCAGGCTAAAATAATCAGTTACAATAACAATATCATAACTTTCAAAATCATTTTTTCTTCTTTTTAAAATTATTTTCTTGAAGTATTTATTTTTTTTTAAACTTTTCTCAAGAATACTATATAGTGAGTAATTTTTTAATATCGAAAAAAGTTGATTTTTACCATTTTCAAAATTAAGCAGTTTTTCTTTTTTTAAATTATCAGAAAAGATATGTATTTGTTTTAGTTTCCAAGTTATTTTATCGATATTAAGTATATACTTATTAAAAAATTCTAAATTATTTTTTGAGATACCTATTGTCCTTGACTTTCCTGATTGAAAAGAATTTGCTGAAACTTTAACATCAACATAAATTTTTTGATTAACTAAAGCTTTAGCTAATGTTAAACTCGATAAACCACCACCAAGAATGCATACCCTCATATTATTTTAATTTTAACAATAAAAATTAGATGATACAAAGTGGTATAATTGATTCATTTATATGAATATTAAAAAAACAGCTAATTTATTAATTAATTTTACAACTAACAGACTTGCAGAAGTATTGGGAATATTAATTTTTAGCGGAGGAATACTATTATTAATTGCTTTACTAACATACTCCCCAGAAGACCCTAATTTTATATTTCCTGAAAATACAAAAATCAGAAATATATTTGGTTATCATGGCAGCTTTATTTCTGATCTATTTTTTCAGTCTTTTGGTTTTATGTCTTATTTAATTTCTTTTACTCTTATTTTCTCTGGAATTAATACATTTCGTATTAAAGATTTTTTTTTAATCATAGAAAATATATTTTTTTCTATTTTATATTTAATTTGTGGCACATTTTTTTTAAGTTATTTTTATACTGATACATTTACTCTTTACATTAATGGAAATGGTGGATTTGTTGGATCATATTTAAACTCAACTTTTTTAAATTCATTAATTCAAATAAATGAAACAATTTCCTATTACATGTTGCTGTTATTAGTATTTTTTTTATTTCTAATTAGTATTAATTTTCATGTAATAAAATTTTTTCAAAAATTAAAAAATTTTATTAATTTATTTAATAAAAAAAGAAATAATTACACTGACAAAAGTGAGGTTATAAATGAATACATACCTCAAGAAGAAATCAAAAATTTGATACAAGAGGATTTGCCTTTTATTAAAGCAGAAAATAAAAATGATACACAAATTAAATTTAAATTACCTGATATTGATTTATTAAAAGTGCCGACAAAAACAGAAAGAGAAAATTCCAATAAAAATGACTCGATTAAACCAGAATTTTTAGAAAAGATCTTACTAGACTTTGGTGTTAATGGTAAAATAAAAAAAATAAGCAATGGCCCTGTTGTAACATTAAACGAATTTGAACCTGCAGCGGGAGTTAAAGTATCAAAAATTGTAAATTTGTCAGATGATATTGCAAGAAATACAAGTTCTGAGTCAGCTAGAATCGCTACTATTCCTGGCAGTAATACAATAGGGATAGAACTTCCTAATACAATAAGGGAAAATGTTTACTTAAGTGAAATTTTAATTACTGGTGATTTTAAAAAAAAAGAAATCAAATTACCAATAGCTTTGGGTAAGAGTATTTCTGGAAAACCCATCATAGGTGATTTATCGTCTATGCCTCATTTATTAATTGCAGGTACTACGGGATCTGGAAAATCAGTTTGTATAAATACAATTATATTATCTCTTCTGTATCGACACAAACCAGATAAATGTAAATTTATTTTAATTGACCCAAAAATGCTTGAACTTTCAACTTACGAAGGAATTCCACATTTGTTGTGTCCAGTGATTACAGAAGCAAAAAAGGCTGCCTCGGTTCTTGGTTGGGTGGTTAAAGAAATGGAAAGCAGATACAGGTTAATGACTAAAGAAGGGGTTAGAAATATTGATGGTTACAATTCTAAGCATAAACTGCCTATGCCTTATATTGTAGTGGTCGTTGATGAAATGTCTGACCTTATGCTAGTAGCTGGTAAAGAGATTGAAAATTACATCCAGAAATTATCTCAAATGGCAAGAGCAGCTGGAATCCATATCATAATGGCAACACAGAGACCAAGTGTTGACGTTATAACAGGTACAATTAAAGCTAATTTTCCAACACGAATTTCATTTCAGGTGACTTCAAAAATAGATAGTAGAACAATTCTTGGAGAACAGGGTGCTGAGCAATTACTTGGTAAGGGAGATATGCTGTATATGTCTTCTGCAAATAGAATAGTAAGAATACACGCGCCATTTGTCTCAGAAAATGAAATAGAAAAAATTAACAATTCGTTGAGATCACAAGCCGAACCAGATTATGTTGATGAGATTTTAAATTTTGCTGATGAGAAAGAAATTGGAGATAGTCAAAGTCAAGGTGAAAAAGATGCACTTTATGAACAAGCATTAGAAATTATTAGATCTGAGGGAAAAGCATCAACCTCATTTCTACAAAGAAAACTTCAGATTGGGTACAACAGAGCTGCAAGAATTATAGATATGATGGAAACAAACGGAGTTGTAAGTAAAGCAAATCACGTTGGCAAAAGAGACGTTCTTTAATGTCAAGATTTTTTTTAATTTTTTTTCTATTAATTTTAACTTCTAACTCTTATTCAGAAATTAAAGATGGAATAATTAAAAATTTAAGAAATACTAACAATCTAGATTTTAAATTTGAACAAAATATAAATGGAAAAATTGAAAATGGAAATTGCACAATTGAATATCCCAAGAAAATTTTTTGTGAATACGCAAGAAGTAATAATAAAGTTTTAGTATCAAACGGAAAATCTTTAGTTATAAAGTCACGGACAAGTTATTATAGATATCCACTTGACAAAACTCCTTTATATTTAATTTTAGATAAAGATTTTTTAATTAATAAAATTTTAAATATTGAAGAAAGAATAATTGATGAAAATCTAGTCAACTTCACAATTTTGGAGAAAGAAAATGAGATAAATATATTTTTTGATAAAAAAACTTATGATTTAATAGGGTGGCAAAATACAGATATTTACCAAAATTTTAATATTACTTATTTGTCGTCAATAAGAAAAAATAGGATTCTTTCAAAGAACTTATTTAAAATACCATCACAAAACTAGATATTTAAAATTTCAGTTTTAAATATTTTCATTCCTCTTGAGACATAATTATTTAAAGCATTTTTATGATCTAGTGAGCATGTATGAACCCAAACACGATTAACATTATTTCCAAAAGATTTTTTTATAGCTTCAGATAATAAATAAGAACCCAATTTTTTATTTTGATATTCCTCTAAAATTCCAAAATATGCAATTTCTCTTTCATTATTTTCTGGATGAAAAATTAATTCGAAAAATCCTACTAAATCATCCTTATGTTTTAAAACATATGTATTAACATTTTTAGAGGAAACATAATTAATCCATTTTTCTTCTGACCAAGTAAGTCTATCTACCCACTTGTGTTTTTTACCAATATTTTTATAAAAAAATTTATTTAGTTGAAAATTAATTGGATCAATTAAACTTAAAGAATAATCTTCAGATGGTTTGTTTCCCTCGATTAGATCTTCAAGTGAATTAATTTCTAAATAATTTCTTTTAACCTCTTCTGTCACTCAACCATTTTCCCTACTCGTTCACCTCCAAATAAATGAAAATGTAAATGAGGTACTTCTTGACCACCATGATCACTGATATTTGCTAAAGCTCTGTAACCCTTCCCTTCTTCTGTTGAAATACCTAGCTTTTTAGCAACTATATTAATGCCTTTTAGTAATCCAACCATCTCGTCTGAAGAGGCATTCAGACTAAAATCATCTAAATCAATATATTTACCTTTAGGAATAACTAAAGCATGAATTTTTTTTTGAGGATTAATGTCATGAAATGATAAAACAAAATCGTCCTCATAAATTTTATTACAGGGGATCTCTCCACGTAAAATTTTTGCAAAAATGTTATTATCGTCGTAACTCATTTTTTTCTTTTTTCTAGCTCTGACATTACCTCTTCAATTTTTACATCATTAGCCTCTAAATACATTAGCAAGTGGTAAAATACATCTGCAGCTTCATGAATTTTATTTGAATTTTTTTCTACAGCTTCAATTAATTCATCAACTTCTTCTAAAACTTTTGCTTTACTTAATGATTTATCTGTAAGCAACTTGTTAGTATACGAACCTTCAACAGGTGAAGATTTTCTGTTTCGAGCAAGTTTAATTAAGTTTTCTAATGTGTTAAGCATATTAAATTCTAACAGGAATTCCTTTTGAATCCAAATACTCCTTAGCTTCTTTTACGGAATGTTTTCCGTAGTGAAATATTGATGCCGCTAAAACTGCGCTTGCGTTTCCTAATTTAATTCCATCTACTAAATGATCCAGATTTCCAACTCCACCTGAAGCAATAACTGGTATATTTACCATAGAAGATATCTTGGTCATAAGCTCAATATCATAACCTACTTGGGTACCATCCCGATCCATAGAAGTAACTAGAAGCTCGCCTGCTCCACTATCTTCCATTTTTTTTGCAAATTCTACAGCATCAATTCCAGTATTGTTTCTTCCACCGTGAGTAAATATTTCCCATTTGTCGCTATTTTTTTTAGCATCTATCGCTACCACAATACATTGTGATCCAAATTTTTTAGAACTTTCTAAAACTACTTCTGGATTTTGAACTGCAGCAGTATTGATTGATACTTTGTCTGCGCCACAGTTCAGTAGTTTATTGATATCCTCAATACCTCTAACACCACCTCCAACTGTCAGAGGAACAAAACATTTCTTCGACGTTCTCTCTACTACATCGTAAATAGTATCTCTATTTTCATTTGATGCAGTAATATCCAAAAAGCAAATCTCATCTGCTCCACCGTCTGAATAAATTTTAGCTTGTTCGACGGGATCCCCTGCATCCTGCAGATCAACAAAATTAATTCCTTTTACAACACGTCCATTTTTAACATCTAAACAAGGTATTATTCTATTTTTAAGCATCTAATTCCTTTGCTAATTCCTCTAACTTGATATCACCATCATAGATAGCTTTTCCAATAATTATACCCTCAATATTACTATTATTTAACTCCTTAGCCTTTTTAATATCATCAATTGATGATACTCCGCCCGATATAATTACTGGACAATTTGAAGTATCTGCAACTTTTGATGTATCTTCGAAATTAGGACTTTGCTTCATTCCATCTTTATTAATATCAGTATAAATTAACCTGCTAGCACCATAATCATTAACTTCTTTCAAATAATCTAGAGTCAATTGATTGGAATTTTCCTTCCAACCTGAGACTGATAAATATCCATCCTTAGCATCTAAACCTAAAGCAATCTTGTTTGGATACTTTTCACATGCTTCTTTTAAAAAATTTTTATCTTTTATAGCAGCACTTCCTAAAATAACTTTCTCAACTCCAGCATCAGTATATTTCTGAATACTTTCAAAATTTCTGATACCTCCACCAATTTCAATTTTAATATCAAATTTTTTTACTATTTCTTCAATAATATCTAAATTTACAGTTTGACCGGTCAAAGCGCCGTCTAAATCAACTATATGTAAGTTTTTAAAACCATAGTCTTTGTATTTACCAGCTTGTTCAACTGGAGACATTGCATATTCAGTTTTGTTATCAAAGTCTCCTTTGATTAATCTCACACACTTTTTATCTTTAATATCTATTGCTGGAAATATTTTCATTTATAAACTTATAAAATTATTGATTATTTTAAGTCCAGTTTTATCGCTTTTCTCTGGGTGGAACTGTGTTCCAAAAATATTTTCTTTTTCAACAGAACAAACAATATTTGATGAATAATCTGTTGTTGCTGAAATTACATTTTTATCTTGTGGTACAAATTCATAACTATGAACAAAATACATGTGAGAATTATTATTTATATCTTTAAAAATTTTACTATCCTTAACAATATTAATTTGATTCCAGCCAATGTGTGGTAATTTATATTTTCCATTTTGATTATCTATTTTTGATACTTTTCCAGAAATCCAACCAAGACCCTTGGTTTCTGTTTCTTCGAAACCGACATCTGCAAACATTTGTAATCCAACACAAATTCCTAGAAGTGGTTTTTTGTTACTGATTACAAATTCATTTAAAGTATCAACTAGACCATTAATCTTATTAAGTGCATCAATACAACTCTTGAACGAACCCTGCCCTGGTAAAACTACTTTATCTGAAGATTTAATCTTATTTAAATCTGAAGTTACCTCTATATTTACCTTGTCTTTCGCAACTTCTTTAAAGGAGTTTATTACCGAGCTTATATTGCCCGAATTATAATCAACAATTGTGACTTTCATTAAACTTATAATGAGCCTTTAGTGGACGGAATGCTTTTTTTATTTCTTGGATCCATCTCTAAAGCATCTCTTAATGATCTTGCAAGACCTTTGTAACAAGACTCAATTATGTGGTGACTATTATCACCATAAATATTTTCTACGTGCATAGTAATACCTGCAGATTGAGAGAAGGCTTGGAACCATTCTTTAAAAAGTTCTGTATCCATCTCACCAAGTTTTTCAACTTTTAATTTTACTTTCCAAATTAAATAAGGTCTATTTGAAACATCGATAGCAACTCTGGTTAATGTTTCATCCATTGGGATAACTCTATGAGCATATCTTTTTATTCCTACAAATTTTTTAGCAGCTTTTTTTAAAGCTTCACCTATAGCAATACCTGTATCTTCTGTTGTGTGGTGAAGATCGATATGGGTATCTCCTTTTGCTTTAACTTTTAAATCAATCAAAGAATGCTTTGATAGCTGCTCAAGCATGTGATCTAAGAAACCTATACCAGTGTCAATTTGGTACTTACCCTTACCATCAATATTTACCTCAACATTGATACTGGTTTCTTTTGTTTTTCGAGATACTTTTCCTTTTCTAGCCATATATTTTTAATGGTATACATACATAATCCCGCTATATCAATATCAGTCTGAACACTTGAAGTATCAAAAATAGTTACCATTTATTAGGTATGACAACAATTGTACTAGTTAGAAAAAATAATGAAGTAGTTGTTGCTGGTGATGGGCAAGTAAGTATGGGAAATACGGTTGTTAAAAGCACTGCTTCTAAAGTTAGAAAAATTGAAAAAAGAGATGTGGTAGCTGGTTTTGCAGGATCAACCGCCGATGCTTTAACACTATTTGAGAGATTAGAGGGAAAATTAGAAAAACATGCAGGTAATTTATCAAGAGCTGCTGTCGAATTAGCAAAAGATTGGAGAACAGATAAATACTTACGAAGATTAGAGGCGCTAATGGCTGTTGGTGATAAAAATAATAGTTATATTATTTCTGGAACTGGGGATGTACTTGAGCCTGAAGG
Organism: uncultured Pelagibacteraceae bacterium; assembly: GCA_902597515.1. GTDB lineage: Bacteria > Pseudomonadota > Alphaproteobacteria > Pelagibacterales > Pelagibacteraceae > Pelagibacter. The sequence goes on along the minus strand of CACJYB010000022.1, from coordinate 4,115 downwards.
AGATGTTATTGGAATCGGCTCAGGAGGCAATTATGCTTTAGCTGCTGGAAAAGTTTTAATGGAAGGGAATATGTCAGCTGAAGAGGTTGCTAAAAAAGCAATTAAAGTTGCAGCAGATATATGTGTCTTTACAAACGATAATGTAAAAATTGAAAAAATATAATGGATAAATCAAACGTAACACAACTGCACCCAAAAGATAAAGATCAAAAAGATGAAGCTTCTTTAGTTAGTTCTTTATCTCCTAGAGAAATTGTTTCAGAATTAGACAGGTTTGTTGTTGGACAAAATAAAGCAAAAAGAGCTGTTGCTGTTGCATTAAGAAATAGATGGAGAAGACAAGCGTTAAAGGGTGAAATGAAAAATGAGGTTTTGCCAAAAAATATTTTAATGATTGGGCCAACAGGGGTTGGAAAAACTGAGATTTCAAGAAGATTATCTAAATTAGCAGAAGCACCTTTTGTAAAAGTTGAAGCTACAAGATTTACAGAAGTTGGGTATGTTGGAAGAGATGTGGAACAAATCGTAAGAGATTTAATTGAGATTGCTATCTCAATGGAAAAAGTAAAAAAAAGAAAAGAAGTTTTTGCTCAGGCTCAAAAGGCTGCGGAGGAAAAAGTTTTAGATGCTTTAGTTGGAAAAAAAGCAAGCTTGGCTACAAGAGAAAGTTTTAGGAAAAGATTAAGAAATGGAGATCTGGACGATAACGAAATTGAAATTGCCGTCAGCGATACTGGTTCAAGTGGTGCTTCCTTTGAAATTCCTGGAATGCCAGGAGCAAATGTTGGAATGATCAACATTGGAGAAATGATTGGTAAATCAATGGGAAATAAAGAGAAGAAGAAGAAAATGAGTGTAAAAGAATCCCATGAAATCTTAATTAACGATGAATCAGACAAATTAATTGAACAAGACAAAATTATTAAGGCTGCAAAACTTTCAACAGAAAACAATGGAATAGTTTTTCTTGATGAAATTGACAAAATTTCAGCACGGACAGATAGGGTTGGTGGAGACGTTTCAAGAGAAGGTGTGCAAAGAGATTTATTACCCTTGATAGAAGGAACTACAGTTAACACAAAACATGGTCCAATTAAAACAGATCATATCCTGTTTATTGCATCTGGAGCATTCCAACTTGCAAAGCCGTCTGATCTGTTACCTGAGTTACAAGGAAGATTGCCAATTAGAGTTGAGCTTGAAGCTTTGACAAGTGAAGATTTTAAAAGAATTTTAAGAGAACCTGATTTTAGTTTAATTAAACAATACGTGGCTTTATTAAAAACTGAAAATGTTGATCTTGAATTTTCAGATGATGGTATAGACGCTATTGCAAATATTGCCTCTGAAGTAAATGCCACTGTTGAGAATATTGGAGCCAGAAGGTTACACACTATCATTGAGAAAATCTTAGATGAAATTAGCTTTACAGCAACAGACAGAGCGGGAGAGAAAATTATTATTGATAAAGAATATATTAATAAAAACTTAGATACATTAGTTAAAGATACTGATCTTTCGAAATTTATTTTATAGATTTATTTTTTTTCAGAAAAATATAAAACGCGCCTCCACCACCATCCTCTATTTTAGCATCTGTTATTTCATTTATCATCTTCATTAAACTAGCATTATTATTAATAAATTCTGGAACAGAATATTTTAAAATTCCAAGGTCTTTTGAAACATATGGATCTTTTTCATTTTCAGAGTGAAGACCTTTTCCTGTAACAATAATTAGTTTGTTAATATTTTCAGAAAAAGCTTTGTTTATAAAATTTTCTATAGTTTTATTTGCTTCATCTAATGTATAACCGTGCAAATCTATTGATCTTATTTTTAGATTTTTGTTTTTTTGGGTTTTAAAATCCTTATCAGTTAATTTTTCAGTACTATTTATAAATTTATTCCAATCTTTTTTATCTTTGTCTGAAATATTATCGTTCAATTATGTTAGTATATTAACTAGCTGCCAGTTTGGATTTGCTGAAGTGGTATCTCGTGAAAAAATCCACGTATCATAAATTTTTTTAATCTTTTCAGGATCTCCAGAGACAATTTTTTTATCTTTATCTTTTATACAGGTAATTACCTCTGCTATGAAATCCACTGTAACATTTAAAATATTTCCAATTTTTTTATGCTCCTTAATCTCAGCTTTATTTACTCCAATAAATGTTATTTCAGCAAAATGACCCCTTTTTGCTCTTTCTTTTAAAGCATCATCAAATTTATTATATATATCTTTATTTAATAGAGGTTTTGCATTTGTAATTTTATTATCATTATCACTGAAATCAGTAATGATTGTTTCATAAGCAATTTTTGCACCTTTTAAAAATTCTTTTTGAGCTTCGTCATCAAATTTGTCTTTTGGTTTAACGGCTTGATCTACTTTTATATTTTTTAAAACCTCTTTAAATTGAGCTGGTGATTTTCCCTCAAAACCAGTTCTTTTACCAAGAATTCCTCTTAATCTTAAAAAAATAAACCCAGCAATCATTGCTAACAAAATAATGTCTATGTATTCAAAACTATAACTCATTACTTGATAGTAATTACTATGTTGATTAATTTCAACCAGCAATTTAGATTAAGGACAAATGAACCCAATTTTTTTAATAGTAATATTATTTCCAGTAATTGAGATCTATCTTTTAATTAAAATTGGCTCGGAAATTGGTGCAATTACAACAATTTTATTAATTTTTACAACCGCAGTGATTGGTGTTTATTATGCAAAATATGAGGGATTGAATACCCTTAAATCTGGTTTTGTACAATTAAGTAGAAATCAGTCTCCAACTTATGAGGTAGTTTCTGGAGCTGCAATTGCTTTTGCTGCCTTACTATTAATTATCCCGGGATTTTTAAGTGATCTAATTGGATTTTTACTTATTTTTCCTTTTTCCAGAAAATTAATTTTAAATAAATTTACAAAAAATTATAAAAATGAAAAACACGTGAAAAAAGATTATATAGATGGAGATTTTGAGGATATAGAAGATGACGATGACAGAAAAATATAAAATTATTGCTAAGTTTGTAAAAGATATTTCAAGTGAGACACCAAATGTTGATACATATCTGTTTGTAAAAGATAACATCTCGAATTATTCTTTAAATATAGATATTAAATCAAGTGCACTTAAGCCTAAAATTATTCAAGTAGAAACAACCTTAAAATATTCTGACAAAAGTCAGAATACAAAAAAATCTTTTTTTGAAATGGTTTATGCAACAGTAATAAGAATTAATGAAGACTTTGATAAAAAAGAGCTAGGCAAAATCGTTCTATGTGATGTGCAAAACGAAATATACCCAGAATTAGAAAAAATATTTCTAAATATAATGCATGGCTCTGGTTTTCCTGAACTTAAATTTAATAAAAAAATAAATTTTGAAGAGCTTTATAAAAATAATCAGAATTAAAAAAAATTTTTTTTAAGATTGTCTTTTAAATACTTTTCGTGATTTTTTATTTCTTCTTTATTGGGTAATATAATTTTTTTAAAATAATTTACTTTATCAACATTATTTTCTAAATTATTATTAATTTGTGATTGAAAATCAAGAGTAGGCTCCTTTTGATCAATTAAATTTATATATACTTTTGATAAAAGCTCACAATCTAAAAGTGCTGTGTGTTGCTTTCTTTTGGAGTTGTCAATTCGGAATCTTTTACACAATGCGTCTAAACTTATCTGAACACCTGGAAACTTTTCTCTGGCCAGCACAAGTGTGTCTATTATTTCATTATTTATCTCCGATTTTCCAATTAGTTTAAGTTCATTATTTAAATGAGCAATATCAAATTCAGCATTATGAATTATTAATCTTTTTCCTTCTATAAAATTTAAAAAATCATCACGTATATCAGTAAACTTTTTTTGTTTTGATAAAAAGTCATCACTATAACCATGAATTTGAAAAGCTTTTTCAGATACTTTCCTTTCTGGATTTAAATAGCAGTGAAATTTATTTTTAGTAGGGATTAAATTTTCTAATTCTATACATCCTATTTCGACAATTCTATGACCTTCCTTAATGGAAATTCCGGTTGTTTCTGTGTCTAAAACTATTTCTTTCATTTACAAAATTTGATTTAAAACTCT
>CACJYB010000021.1 GCA_902597515.1 uncultured Pelagibacteraceae bacterium | reverse complement strand
AACACTACATACAAAAAACAAATAAAAAAAACTAAAGTTGCTATATCAAATTCAGGATTTCCCAGATGGTTAAAAATGATACCATTATGAAATGGATGTAAAAGATTATAGAATAATAATGTTAGAGTAGACAATAAAAGAAAGTAATAAGAATTTTTATTATTTTTTTTTAGAGTAAATAACTCATTTATCATCACCCCCAACAGTATTGGTGTTAAATAAAATTTAGATGCAAAAGAGTAAAAATTTAAATTAAGTAATGAAATTATATTATGCCAGCTAGAATTCATTGCAAATCTTATTTCTAAATTTGCCAATCCAAAAATAATTTTTTCATGTTCTAACCATTTTAATATCTGCAAATGATACATTGGTGAGTCAACGTTATTACTATTTGTGTAAGCTAAAAAAGTAAAAATAAAGATTATTGCACTTAATATAAAGAATTTGATTTCAATTTTTTTTTTAAAATAACAAAATATAAAAAAAATTAATCCAATAAAATGAATTGGCCAAACAAAAATTGATATTCCAGAAAAAAAATTAAAGATTAAAGACAACAAATAGATAAAAAATAATCCAAAAAAAAAATCTATATTTTTTAAACTATCATTATCATCCAAAATATATTTTTTATATACATAAGAATAACCATAAATTGAATATAAAATTGTGATGTTAAAAAAAAAACCTACTAACATTTTAAAAATCTTCTTCTAAATAAAAACCATAGGTTTTTTTGAGAGATTTAAAAATATTAGATTTATATTTCCATCCATATTTTTTAGCTAAGGATATGTCTAATAATTTTCTAGGCGTTCCAGATAAATTTTTTTTTATATATTTAATCTTAGGATTATAACCAATTACTTTAAAAAGCATTTTTGTGTATTCCAATATTGTTTTATCTACTCCAGTTCCAATATTAATTAGCGAATGTTTTGTTTTTTTTGTTAAAAAAAATAAAATTGCGTCAGCTAAATCATCAACATATATAAGTTCTCTTTTTGATTTACCATTTCCCCACAAATAAATATTTTTTTTATTATTAATTTTTGAAAGATGAATTTTTTTTATAAGAGCTGGTAAAAAGTGACTTTCCTCTAAATTATAATTATCATTTTTACCAAAAGTATTTGTTGGCATTAAACATTTATAATTGAGGTTGTACTGATAATTATATGCTTCGCAAAGCTTAATTCCAGCAATTTTTGCAATAGCATAAGGTTCATTTGTTTTTTCTAAAAGACCATTTAACAAATATTTTTCTTTAATTGGTTGATTACAATTTCTGGGATAAACACAACTAGAACCTAAGAAAATTAAATTTTTAACACCATTCTTATAGGCACTATTTATTACATTATTTTGAATTGAAATATTATCAAAAATAAACTCTGCTTTGTTTTCATTATTTGATTTTATTCCTCCAACTTTTGCAGCACATAATATAACAGCCTTAGGTTTTTTTCTTTTAATAAAGTTTTCGACCTTAGATTGATTTCTTAAGTCTAAATTTTTTTTTTCAATTATAATTAAATTTGAAAATTTTCTTTTTTTCAACAATCTCAGTACAGCAGATCCAACAAGTCCTTTATGCCCCGCAATAAAAATAGGATCATTTTTTTTAAAAGGCATGAGTCGATATTTCTTTATTCAGATAAACTTTTTAAATCTTCAGTAACCATTTCATCAATTAATTGACTAATATTAGTTTTAGGTTTCCATCCTAAAATTTTTTTTGCTTTTAATGGTTTTCCTAAAAGGAAATTTACTTCCGAGGGTCTAAAGTATTTTTTATTACACTCAATAATAATTTTTCCTTTATAATAACCTCTTGTGTTAATACCTTTTCCTTTCCAAACAATTTTCATTCTTAATTTCTTAGCGACCATTTCCAAAAATTTTTTGACAGTGTAGGTTTTGCCAGTGGCTATAACAAAATCATCAGGTTTTTTTTGTTGCAACATAAGCCATTGTGCCTCAACATAATCTTTTGCATGACCCCAATCTCTTTTTGCATCTAGATTTCCTAATACTAATTTTTTTTGCATACCTAATTTTATTTTTGTTAGTCCAAGAGTTATTTTTCTAGTTACAAATGTTTCTCCTCTTCTCGGGCTTTCATGATTAAATAATATACCGTTAGAAACAAATATATTATAAGCTTCTCTATAATTTTTACCCATTAAATGCGCAAATACTTTTGACACAGCGTATGGGCTTCTTGGATTAAAAGGTGTCTTTTCTGTTTGAGGTGTTTCTAATACATCCCCATACATTTCTGATGTACCTGCTTGATAAAATTTAATCTTTTTCTCTAATTTGAGAGACCTTATGCTGTCTAGAATTCTCAAGGTGCCTAAAGCATCAACATTTGCAGTATATTCAGGAATTTGAAATGATACTGCTACATGAGATTGTGCTGATAAATTATATATCTCATTAGGTTTTACGTTATAAATAATATCTTTTACTGACAAACCGTCAGTTATATCTCCATAATGTAAGTAAAGTCTTTTATTTTTTTTAAAAAAGTCCTCATATAGATGATCAATTCTTTTTGTATTTATTGATGAAGACCTTCTAACAACTCCATGAACTATGTAATTTTTTTTTAATAAAAATTCTGTGAGATAAGAACCATCCTGTCCTGTAATACCAAAGATTAGAGCTTTTTTTTTCATAAATATTTTTTATTTAAAATATCCACTAATTTATTCAATATATAAATCATTAAAATAGATAAAAAAATTGCTGAAAACAGAAGATAAGTTTGATGGGGTAGATAGCCAAAATGAATAAATCGAAATGCTATTATTTGTCCAATTAGTGATGAGAAAATGAGATTTTTATTAGTCATTTTAAATGAAAAATATTCAATTAATGAAGCAAATAAACTTAACACAAATAAAGATAAAAAAACTATAAATTTATTACCCATGTAATATGAAAAACCTATAATTCCGGTGAGAGTATTGCCTTTAGAGTTTGTATTAATTGTTTCATAAATATTATTTTTTAAATTAAAGTTTTTTTCATAAAAAGATGGCTCATATCTATTAAAATCCTCTTGAAAAGCCTTTTTAATTAAATCATAACCTAAAATTTCTTTTTTTGCATTTATAGCCATCACTGCATCAATTCCTACCCACCTGTTGATGGCTAGATAAACCAACTCAGAGTTTTGTTTGGAAATATTTATAGATTTAGTAGTATTAATAACTTTTTGAGTTTTATTTTCGTTAAGTTGTTTTTTTTCAATAAATGATTGGCCAATATAGAAAAAATTAGCTCTAATATGATTAACTGATATCACAGAGATATAAAATAAAGCAAAAATAAAAAATAAAAAAATTAAAAATTTTTTAATACCAAAGTTTAAGTTAACTTTTTTAGAAAATTTATATATTCCAAAATAAATTGAACCTGAATTGAATATCATCCCTCTGCTTATCATGGATAATGAACTCAAAAATATTTCAAAAATTGAGATAAAATAACTAAAGTAACTCATTTTTTTTGTTTTAATTTCATTATATATCAACCAAGATGACAAGCTGGTTAAACCTAAAAGTAAAAACCATTTTAAAAAATTTATAAAAATTAAATTACCTTCGTAACTAGATAAAAGTCCTTTTTGATAAATCCCAAAAGAAATATTTAAAATAAAAATAATAATAGATAATAATAAAAATAATAACCACAACTGAACTCTAAATTTTTCATATATTATGTTTTTATTTTTAAAAATTATTTTTTGAGGGTACGAAAAAAAATACTGTCTTAAGTATCCAGCAATGAAAAAACCCAAAAATCCACAGAATGAAATAATTAACACATCATCAAAACTACTTGGACTGTGATCAAAAAGACCCGCCCCTTCACTAAATTGACCAACAGTAAATGGTGTAATACTCAGTATGACACTCAATTTAAACCAAAATCCTAAAAAAATTAATATTCCAAAAAAAATTTCATAAAAAAAACTTTTTTTTCTAAAAATAAAAAAAAATAAAAAAAAATTTGCTAAAGTAAAGATTGTATAAATTAACTTATTTCCCACATATGCATCATAACCAAAATAAAACAACACCAAAAAGAGTGAGATAAATATATATTTTAAAATAAGAAATATATTTCTATTTTTTTTAAATAAATAAGACATAAATAAATTTATATTACTCTATAAAATTTAGAGTATTATAAAATGCTAGAGAAATAAAAGAAGCAATTAAATAAGAAAATGAAACAAAAATAGTTCCACCTATAAAATTCAACAGCGGCAAAATTAAAATAATTGAAAATCCACTTATAATATCAGTATAAAAAATATTATTTAATCGCATTTTTTTTTCAAATATCATTTTTTGTCTTTTATAAAGAGCATTCACCATTACGAAAGATCCAATTAAAGAGAGTGAGATAGTCAATCCAAAATAATCTGACTCAACTAATGTCTGATATTCATTAAAATATGTTTTATTTAAATAAAATAATGAGGAAAGGATTGTTATAACTAGCAATATTCCAAAAAGATATCTTATTACAATGTTAATTTGCATCTTATTTTTTACATAAGTTGGACCTAGTATGTTGTTAAAAAAAGTTCCTGGAAAAGAACCAACAGAAAAACACGCATACAAAATACCTGCCAAAGATTTTTCAAAAGAATTAAATACAATTATTCTCCAAATAAACCCACTGATTGTAAGAGAAAATGAGGAAAAATAAGATAAATCAAATTTAAAAATATTATTTATCTTCCAAATTTCAAATTTTTTAAGATTAAATGAAATTAAATCGTTAAATACATTTAAAGTTATAAAAATACTCAATACAGTATTTAAATAAGATATGTAATGAGGTTTTTTCGTAAAAATAAAATAAGAAACCAAAATTAAATATAAAACATAAGAAAAAAATATTTTATAAAAATAAGTTAATTTATTTTCTAATTCTTTTTTTGATAACAATATTTCATTAACCCATTGAACTAAAATTAAAACAGAAGTAGAAATTATTAAGAATTGATTTATTTCAAAGTAATTTACTAAATTATTCTTAAATATATTAAAAAAAATAATCAAAAGAAACAAAGACGTAAATATTCTAAATAAGGTTGACTTTAAAATTATTTCTTCACTGTTAATGATATCTGATAAAATTAATATTCTTCTATTACCTGATAATATTTGAGTGATCGTAATCCAAAAACTTGCAATTATGCCTAAATCAGCGGCATAAGAATAATTTTTGGTTAAAGCTAATAAAACAACCAAGAATGAAGTTACAAAAAAATTAAAAATATATCCAGAGGATAAGATGAGATATTCAAACAAACTTTTTCCAGATTTGTCGGTATTTGATTTATTATAAAAATCAATGAATGTTTCAATAAAAATATTTTTGCTTTTATTTTGAATTTTTAAAAAATTTTCATAAATATTTTCTTGAATATCTTTTCTTTCTTCGTTTAGAATTTTTGATATTTCTATGAATTTTTCTGAAATTGCATTTTTATCCTTATTTACAGGAAATGTAGATACTTTATAATCACCGGTATCAAGTTCCTTAGGATAAATTGTTGGCAGCCCTAACGCACTTGATTCTATTAAAGATAAACTTAATACCTCTGATTTTGATAATAAAATATTACACCAAGATTTACTCATAATATCTTGTTTTTCTTTTCCAAAAATTGGTTCTTTAATCGAAATTTTGTTATTATTGTAAATTAATTTTTTAATATTTAAAAAGTATTCATCATCGTCCTTAATACCGTAAATATCTAATTTCCAACCTTTCTTATCTAACTCTGATTCAACAAATGAATTGATAATTAAATTTAAATTTTTAATAGGATGTATTCTTCCAAAATAAACAAATGTTTTTTCAAATGGTAAATTTAGATTATTATCTAGTTCAAATGGCAAAGGGTTTGGTACTAATTTAATTTCATTTTTTGAAATATAATTTTTAATTTCAGTAGTTTCCTGATTAGTAATTGAAATAAAGTTAATTGTTTCTACCTGAAAAATTTTTATTAAAACTAAGCAAATTTTTTTAAGTGTTTTTTTAAAATAACCACCAGAACTAATGGCTTCATCTAACAACATTCCATGAGGGTGTAAGACAAATCTAATTCTAAAAATACAACAATATAAAATAGAAATTATTTGAATAGGGGCCCATATACCATGGATATGAACAAAATCGTAATTTTTTAATAATCTTGGTAACTTTAAAAATAAAAATTTTAATTTTATAATTTTTTTTTCCTCAAATTTTTCTAAATTATTTAATTTTATAAAATCATTTTCAACATTCGAAATTAATAATTGAGAATTTATATCTGGATAAACCTTTTCTAAAGTATTTATAAAAAAAATAATTAACGAACTAATGCTAAAATTTTTTTTACTTACTTCATTTGTCACATGTAAAACTTTCATGACATGCCCTTCTTACGATACTTTAAAATCAATGATAAATATAAAAAGATTTGCAAAAATATCATTTCTATATAGGCATCGAAAATTTGAGATATTAAAACTGTTATAAAAATACAGCTCATCAAAACAAATAACGTTTTTTTTTCACCTAAATGATTTAGAACATAATGGTGTAGATGCTGTCTATCAGGACTGAAAGGATGTCTTTTTTGTAAAATACGAAAAAAAAATAACCGCATTAAATCCAAACCTGGTATTAACATTACAAGAACGATTTCATCTGCAAATACTATGTCTTGGTTATTATAAAATTTAATAGACATATATCCTAAAATAAATGAAATTAAATAAGTTCCACTATCACCCAAAAAACATTTATTTCTGTTGTTTTGAAATATAAAAAATAGATTAAAAATAATTAAAATAATAAATAAATAATTATTTAATCCCTTGTATAGTAAAAAAATTATAAAAATTAAAAAATAAATTCCTGATTGTAGATTAAAGCCATCAAACATATTTATTGCATTTATAAATAGTAAGAAGCAAATTAATGTCCAAAAAAATGAAAAATGTCCTATGTTAAATTGAAAGTTTAAAAATGAAATTCTTATATCATTTATTAAAGTTGAATTATCAATTAAAAGTAAAAAAGAAAAAATTAAAATAAGTGTTATTAATTTAATATTTGCAGATATTTGAAATTTGTCATCTAAAAAACCCAACAGAAAAATTATACAAGAACAAAAGAAAAATATATTTAATTCAAATATATTTTTAAAAATATTTGATGAGCTAAAATCATATTCAAAAATTGCAAAAACATAATAAATAAATAAATTTACAAAAAGGAAAACTCCTCCTGTAAGGGGAATTGGTTCTTTATGAAGTTTTCTTTTTCCATCCGGTAAATCTAAAATTTCTAAATATTTGCCAATTTTAAAATTAAAATGAAATAATATTAGATTTACTACTATAACAATTAAAAATTTTATGAAATTTGCAGAAATTATTTCTAACATATAAAAGCTGTAATAAATTGATAATATATGACTCCATATATTATAAAATTCATTTTTAATGAAGAAAAATAGAAATTGTTAATAAGATTAAAGAACTTTAGGCAAAATATATGAAAAATTGACTGGAAATTTTATAATGATAATACTTTCAATATTATAATGAAAAATAAACTTAAACTTTTAAAGAATATTTATTTAAAAAAAGATAGACCTGTAAGTTTAATAATATTTTTAACCGAAAGATGTAATGCAAGATGCTCTTTTTGTTTTATTAATTTTGATGATAAGTACTTACAGAATAAAACTAATGAAATAAGTGTTGCTAACTACAACATTATGGCCAAAAGTTTAAAAAAATCATTACACCATTTAAATTTCACTGGTGGTGAGCCATTCCTAAGAAGTGATTTCGGTGAAATTATTTCAAATTTTATAGATAACTGTAATCTATCGTCTATAGTAATTAGTACTAATGGAAGTTATCCTAAAAGGATAAAAAAATTTTTAGATGAAATTTGTAAAAAGTACAAAGATACAAAATTTGTTTTTCAATTCTCCATAGACTCTTTTCCAGAGGAACATAATAAAATAAGAAAAATTCCAGGTCTTTTTGATAAAACGATAGAATCATATGAAATGGTTAAGAATAGTTTTTCAAATTGTATTGCGACATGCAATCTTACTATTTCAGAGGATAATTGTGAAAATATAGAGCAAATTTATGATTTCCTAACTCTAGAAAAAAAAATTCATACTATAAATCCAATTGTGGTAAGAAATGAAGGTGTTTATGATGTTCCAGATGAAAAAAAAATCGCACTATTAAGTGCATATAAAAAAATTACAAAAAAAAATCTAGAAAATGTAAAAAATGGTTCATTAAGAGGTTTCTCAAATTTCGATTTGGAAGGCATGGTGATAAATGCAAAAAATCATTTGCAGTATGAAATGATAGCAGAGAGTTATTTAAAACCTAAATATTATACTCCTTGCGTTGCAGGATCTATATTTGGAGTTGTAAAATCAAATGGAGATGTTTTTCCCTGTGAGATTTTAGAAGAAAAAAAACTTGGTAATTTAAATGAATATAACTTTGACTTTATGAAATTATGGAATAACACAAATTCAAAAGAAACAAGAGAGTGGATAAAAAAAACTAAATGTAACTGTCACTGGGAGTGTATTTTCACTTATAATTTAATTTCAAGCCCGAAATATTTATCTAAAATAGCAACTAAATTGTTTTGAAAAAAATTACGACTACAACAATAATAATACCTGCATTAAAAAATTCTTTAATTTTAAAAAATACTATTAATCATTGTTTAAATCTTAAAAATGCTCCAGACATATTTATTGTTACAGATGATAAACATAATTTATTTTTTAATGATAATAAAAGTGTGAATTATTTAATTGTGCAGCCTGGACTTACTATGAGCAAAAAAAGAAATTTGGCTGCAAAAAATACTTACACAGAATATTTAGCATTTTTTGATAGTGATTCTTTTCCAGCTTCGTCTGATTGGATTGAGCATGCAATTAAAAAAATAAATCAGGATGAAAATATATATTGCGTGGGTGGCCCAGATACATCACCATTTAATCAAAATAAAAGTCAAAAAAGTGTGGGATTACTAAAAAAATCATATCTTATTTCAGGCTTTAGAAATCATAGAAAAAATATTATGCCAGAAATGTATGTTAATGAACTTTCGTCTTCAAATTTATTTATGAAAAGAAATAAATATTTGGAACTTGGTGGCATGGATGAAAATCTTTATACTGGAGAAGATACTGATTTATATAATAGAATAATTGCAAAGGGAAAAAAGCTACTATATTCGCCAGATGTTCATGCATATCATTACGATAGAACATTTAAAAGTTTTCTAATTGAAAGATATGACAGAGGAATGCAATCAACAGTAGCAATAAAATCTTATATCAAAAACATTTTATTTAAAAATAATATCCAGAAAGGTAGCGCTTATACTGGCAAAACTTTCAGATTTGAATTTTTAATAAACCCTCTTTTTTTTCCTTACATTATTTTTATAATTTTTAATTTTAAATTAAAAATTATTTCCAACTTAATTTTATTACCTCTATATATGATGTTAACTTTTTCAATTTTAGAGTCTATCAGACTATGCAAATTTAAAATTAAAATTTTCTCATTTTTTTTTAAACTAATTTTAAGTGTTATAATATGTAGTATGGCAAGCTTTTTATTATTCTTTAATATTTCTATAAATCTCAAAAAATATTATAGAAATTTTAGCGATACACATAATTAATAAGATTTTATAATAGTTTATATAAATCTTTACTATAAAATAGTTATGTTGTAGTGATCGCTATGGAAGATAATATTATATTAAAAAAATTAAGAAAAAATATTCTAAATTCAATTCAAAATTCTGACTCGGGCCATTTAGGACCATCGTTTTCTTGTATTGAGATTCTCTATACTATTATGAAAAATAATATTAATTTTAAAAAGAAATCAAGAAGTAGGATAATATTATCAAAAGGGCATGCTGCTCCAGCGCTATATAGTATATATGACCACTTAGGTTTATTAAAAAAAAATGAACTTAATACATTAAGAAAATTTAAAAGCAGATTGCAAGGTCATCCTGATAAAAAAAAATTAAATATTCTAGATTTTGGAACTGGAGCATTAGGTCAAGGTTTATCAGTTGCAATTGGGTATTCTTTAGCTTTTAAACTTCAAAAAAGTAGAAATAAAATTTATTGTTTATTAGGAGATGGTGAATTACAAGAAGGTCAAATTTGGGAAGCTGCGATGTATATTGGTTCAAAAAAAATTGATAATATACTTACATTTATAGATGGTAATAAATTTCAAAATGAAAAATTGATTTCAGAAACTTTGAAGGAAACAAATTTAAAAAAAAAATGGGAATCATTTGGTTTTAAGTTCGTGAAAATTAATGGTCATTCGATAGATCAGTTAAATAGAGTAATCAAAAATTTTAAAGAAAAAAAATATACCCAACCAATGGTTGTTTACTGTGACACCATTAAAGGTAAAGGTGTAAGTTTTATGGAAGGTAAAAATAAATACCATTCGGTAAAAAAACTACCATCAACTGAATACGACCAGGCTATGAGGGAATTAGATGATTAAAAAAATTGCATTAAGGGACGCTTTTGGTAAAGCTTTAACAAATGAAGCTAAAAAAAATAAAAAATTAATTGCTATTAGTGTTGACTTAAAAGGTGCATGCAAATTAGATTATTTTTTTAATAACTTTCCCAACAGATCTTTTGAAATTGGAATTGCAGAAGCTAATTCAATAGGAATTGCAACAGGGCTTTCATTTGAAGGTTATAGACCATTTGTTGCTAGCTTTGGGTCATTTATAACTGGTAAACATAGTGAGATTAGAAATACTATATCCTATAATAACGCATCTGTAGTTATTGTAGGCACACATTGCGGTTTAATCGGATCCGATGGAGCAACACAATCAGCTCTTCAAGATATAGCAATAATGACCTCAATGCCGTTTTTTGAAGTCTTTCAGCCATGCTCCCCTCTTGATACAAAAGAAATAATAAAATATGCGACAAAGTCTAAGAAGCCAACATATATTAGGGTTCCAAGAAATGAAATTGAGGAAATATTTGGAAAAAAACATAAATTCAAGATCGGTGTTCCAAATGAGATAATTCAAGGTAATAATACTTTAATAATTTCATCTGGAGCAATGGTTTCAAATTGTTTTAAAGCAATTAAGAAAATTAATGATAATAGAATAGGTTTAGTAAACATTTCTTCTATAAAACCTCTAGATCATAAAAAAGTTATAAAAATTATTAAGAAATATAAAAAAATAATAGTTGTTGAAGATCATTATAAAGTTGGTGGAATAGGAAGTATTATCTCTGAAATTTTAAGTTTAAATAATATAAATAAAAAATTAAAAATTCATGCTCTCAATAATGGTTTTATTGATAGTGATACACCTTTAAATTTAGAAAAATATTATAAAATGGATATTAATAGTTTAAAAAAATTAATTTTTTCATTTTAAAGTTTAATATTTTTTATAATAAAATCAGGTCTAATTTTTGTAATTTTTAAAATTTTTTCAAAAGAAAATTGTTTATATATTTTTTTTTCACTTTTAATAAAACCATCATAGGCTAATGCACTTTTTATCCCTGCTCTTTTAGCTCCCAATATATCTGTTAACAAACTGTCACCGATCATAATTATTTTATTTTTAGGTATATTATGTTTTCTTAAAGCAAAATCGAAAATTTTTCTGTAAGGTTTGCCTATATAATGAACAGTGCCCCGATGATCTTCATAAAATTTAGCTAAAACGCCCACTTGATTAACAAAATTTCTAACTTTACCATCATATACATATTGATCTGGATTAGTACAAATCATCTCAATTTTTCTTTTCAATAATTTTTTTAAGGTATTTTCAATAGATGAAATTTTTACGTTTGGTTTAATTGATGTAGCTAAGATAAATTTTGCTTTTTTATAACTTACAGTTTTCAAATTTAAATTTTTTATAATCTTTGATCTATTTCCATTGGAAATAAGAAAGCATTTTTTTTTTTTTAAAAGGGTTTGAATTTTTTTAAATTTTTTACTTTTAGATTTACCTAAATATTCTAAAAATTCACCACTTGTTACAATATCATTAAAAAAATTATATTTTATTTTTAATTTGTGTAGAGTTTGTGAAACAGCTTCAATTTTATTTTGAGAGGTATTTGATAAAATAATTACTTTTTTATGTTTTAATTTAGAAAGAGTTTTGTCTATGTAATTAAATTTTTTTTTACCATCATGTATTACACCCCACTGATCTAATAAAAAACAGTCAAATTTTTTTAATAAAGAACTAAATTTTACTTTTTTCACTTAAATTTTTTTTCCCAAAACAAATAATCTCTTAAATGTTCAGGTAAACTCCAGGATATAAGTTGATCCACCTTGAAGTTCATTATTTTTTTTTTATCATTTAATAATTTTGTCATAGCGGTAGCAATATAATACTCACCATTAACAGTGACCTTGTTTTTAATAGAATAATTTATGCAATCCAACAAATGTTTTCCAGATTTGAAGTAAAAAATTCCTGTTACAGCACTATCTAGGTCTGGATTATTACTAATTGTTTTTTTTTCGGATATTAAATTAACAATAGAATTTTTTGAACCAACATACGCATGTGAATTAGGGCTTTCACTTGCAAAAGGATATCCTGACCAAGAAAAAATAATTCCCTCAGGAGAATATTTTTTTATCATTGAATATAATTTTTTATAATTTATCACGCATTTAATATCACATGAGCTAACTAAAACAGGTTTATTTAATTGAACCAGATGTTTAGCTTTATTAATTGTGATCGCCATACCCTTCGTTTTGTTTTTTATTAAATAAAACTTTGACTTAGAATTAGTTTTTTTAAATTTTTTATTTAATTTAAATTTTTTAAAAGTTTTATCTCTAAAAATAAATAAATTATTACTTGGGTTGGGCAAGCTCTCAATACTCCTTTCAAACATTTTTTTTCTTGAAATTGGAATTAGTGGTTTGGGAACATTATATCCTAATTTTCTATGCCGACTCCCCTCACCTGCTGAAGGTATTATATTTTGAATATCTAATTTTTTTAGCTGATCTTTATAAAATTTATTTTTTAAAAAATATTTTTTCCAAAATTTATATTCTTCAATTTTGTTATCATTATCAAAACACACAAAGTTATCTACATATTCTGATGTAATTTTTTTTTTTTGGATTAGCTTAATAAATATATCAATTACATGTATTGATTTTTTGTTTAAATTCTTAATTTTCATAGTTGTATCAAGAAAATCACTCCATTTTTTTAAATAATATAAACCAGCGCTAGTTTTTTCTTTTATGTTAAGGAGTTTTTTTTTTTTAAAAATTTTTTTGATATAATTATTCTTTTCAATAAAAGTATCTTTTGGATTAAAATTTCTTTTAAGTTCGCTTTGTTTAATTGAATAAATAGAGCCATCCACATTTTTGTTTATTTTTCTAGGATTAAAATTAAAAATAGCGTCATAATTAAGTATCAAAACTTTTTCTTCTCTTTTAATTTTATTTTTTAACTTTAGTATAGATTCAATCTGATTATTTGTATTATTTGAAAAAATTAAATTTATTTTGTTTTTATTTTTAAAACTAATTAAATTATTTTGGTATCTTTTTTTATTGCAAATAATATAAATTTTTGAACAAAAGCTAAAATTTATAATTATATTATCTAATAAACTAATATTTTTTTTTTTATAATTTATGAATTTTTCTGATAAAAGATTTATTCTCTCATT
>CACJYB010000020.1 GCA_902597515.1 uncultured Pelagibacteraceae bacterium | reverse complement strand
ATTTATTGGTAATCTTTTTTTGTTTAAGTAAATTTTTAAATTCTTCGTTTTTTGAAAGAGCAAGTATTTTGCTTTTCATTATTCTATACAGAAACAGTTAGTGATTTTCTTCCTCTTGCTCTTCTTCTAGCCAAAAGTTTTTTACCACCTTTAGTTTTCATTTTTGATCGAAAGCCATGTTTTCGAGCTCTTTTTTTATTTGAGGGTTGATAAGTTCTTTTCATAATTAGATTTGATATAGTTTTTTATAATTTTTGCCCCTTTATATTAGTAATAATTAAAATAGCAAATAATAGATTAAGCATTAAAATAAGAAGAATCATGGAAAATACAAAAAAAATTAAATTATTTATTGGTTTGTCTTATTTATTAATTGTTTGCTTATTTTTGTATTTCTTTTTTTCAAAATTTAGTCTTTCAGAAATTACATCCTATGATTTTCTAAGAGATAACAGAAAATACTTAATAGAAGTAAAAAATTCCAATTTATTTTTAACTCTTATATCTTTTTTTGTATTAATAGTTTTATGGGTGTTCCCATTTTTAGGATTTGGAGGTCCAGTAGCCTTAGTTGGGGGGTTTATTTTTGGTAAATGGATAGGAACACTTGTAGTTGTTTTTGGTTTAACCACAGGATCAATTTTTTTATATATATTTGGGAATTATTTTTTAAAAGATTTAATAAAAGAAAAATTTTTAAACAAGTTTGTAAATTTAGAAAATAAATTCAAAAAATCAGAGTTCATTTATTTATTGATTTATAGACTCGTAGGTGGAATTCCATGGCAACTTCAATGTCTTTTACCTATTTTGTTTAATGTGAAAATAAAAAATTATTTTTTTGCTACATTAATTGGAATTGTACCAAGTATATTTTTAGTTGTTTCAATTGGAAGCGGACTAGAAAAAATAATAGATGAAAATATTCGAGTTCCTGGAGTTACTGACATAATATTCTCACCAGACATATACATTCCACTTTTGGCATTTTTTCTATTGATATTAACAACTATTATATTTAGAAAATTTTTTTTAAAAAATTAGTGGTGCTCCCACCCTGTACTGACCAGGGAATTAGTCATTACCAATGACTTGTTATACCATTTAACTACAGGAGCTTAGAGACAAATTGTATTTTATTGATAATAAAGCATTTTTTTCAAATTATTGCCTTAATTTTTTGATGAATATGATTTATATCTATTTTAGGAAAATGTTATGGGAATTCATTACGATTACAAATCAACTAAAGGTAATAAGCTTATGGAAAAGCAAGCTAAAAGAGAGAGAAAGCTTGCTGAAAAAAAAGCTAAACGCTTAGCTAAAGAAGGCCCCAAAAAAGAAGAGGAAAAAGCACCTGCACTAGATCCCAATAAACCAATTTCTCTAGATTTCCTGACTAACCCAAACAAAGAATGAGTTCAAAAGAAAAAAATGAGCGTTTAAGCTTGGCGCTTAGAAAAAATTTGAAGAAAAGAAAAATTTTTCAAAAAAAAAATAAAAAGAAAAATAAATAATGTCAATTCAACCTGATTCTTGGATTAAAAAAATGTGCATAGAGCACAATATGATAGAGCCATTTTTGGATCATCAAGTTTCTGAAGGAAAAATTTCTTATGGACTAAGTAGTATGGGATATGACGTAAGAATCTCCGATGAATATAGAATATTTACTAACGTTAATAGTTCTTTAGTTGATCCAAAGAATTTTTCTGATGATAACTTTATAGAACGGAAAGGACCACACTGTATTATACCACCAAATTCATTCGTTTTAGCTAAAACAGTAGAATATTTTAGAATACCAAAAGATGTTTTATGTATTTGTGTTGGGAAAAGTACTTATGCAAGGACAGGAATAATTTGTAATGTTACGCCAATTGAAAATGAATTTGAGGGTAATATTGTCATTGAGCTAAGCAATACAACACCCAACCCTGCAAAAATTTATTCAAATGAGGGAATAGCACAATTTTTATTTTTCAAATCAGATACTCAGCCAGAAACAACTTATAAATCAAAGAACGGTAAATATCAGGGTCAAACCACGATTCAAGTTGCTAAAATTAAAAAGTAATTTATGGATAAATTTCTGATTAATGGCCCTTGCAAAATCAAGGGTAATGTTTCAATTTCTGGTTCGAAGAATGCATCTCTACCGATATTAGCTGCAACACTATTATTTGACAAACCTGTGGTTATCAAAAATTTACCAAGAGTTAGAGACATTAATACAATGTTAAATTTATTAAAGTCTCTTGGTTCTAAAATAATTTTATCAAGAGATAAAAAAACAGCAAAAATTATAAATAAAAAAAATATGAAAACTTTTGCAAGTTATTCTTTAGTCAAAACAATGCGTGGTTCTATTTTAGTTTTAGGTCCACTTATTTCAAAATACCATAAATCTAAAATCTCTTTACCCGGAGGGTGTTTAATTGGTGCTAGACCAGTTAATTACCATCTAACAGCATTAAAAAAACTTGGTATGAAATATGAACTAAAAGATGGATATATTTTAGCAAAATCAAAAGGAAAACTTAGCGGAACAACTGTAAACTTTCCAAAGATAAGTGTTGGGGCAACTGAAAATTCTATAATAGCTGCATGTTTAGCAAAAGGAAAAACAGTTTTAAAAAATTGTGCAATAGAACCTGAGATTAAAGATCTTACAAATTTTTTAAATAATGCTGGAGCGAAAATAAAATGGATAGGAAGAGTTTGTAAAATCATAGGTGTAAATTCTTTAAATGAGACTGAATATTCTGTAATGGCCGATAGAATAGAAGCAGGCACATTTTGCGTAGCTGCAACACTTGCAAAAGGTAACTTACAAATAAATAATTTAAATCCTAAAATTATTGGTACAGAAATAAAATTACTAAAAAAAGCTGGTGCTAAAATTAAAACTAGTGAAAATAAAATCTTAATTAAAGGACCAGAAAAAATAAAATCCATAAAAAGCATTAAAACTAAAGAGTTTCCAGGTATTCCAACAGACCTTCAAGCACAATTGATGGTTTTAATGTGCAAAGCATTTGGCAAAAGTTCAATAACCGAAAGTATTTTTGAAAATAGATTTATGCATGTTGCAGAATTGCAAAGACTGGGAGCAAAAATAAATATTCAAAATAATACTGCTACGATAGAAGGAAATACTAAATTCATTGGCGCCGAATTAATGTCTAGTGATTTAAGAGCTTCTGTTGCTTTGGTTCTAGCAGCTATAGTTTCTAATGGTAAATCATATATTAACAGAATTTATCACTTAGATAGAGGTTATGAAAAAATAGAAAATAAATTAAAAAAAATAGGTGTTAAAATTAAAAGATTAAAATAGTGAATAAATATTTAGCAAAAATTATAGCAAGTGACCAAGAAGGGTTACAGATGATTTCAGCTTGTAGTTCAGGGGCTAAAGTTAAAATTGCAGATATAAAATA
Source organism: uncultured Pelagibacteraceae bacterium (assembly GCA_902597515.1). Taxonomy (GTDB): domain Bacteria; phylum Pseudomonadota; class Alphaproteobacteria; order Pelagibacterales; family Pelagibacteraceae; genus Pelagibacter. The sequence continues at coordinate 11,873 of CACJYB010000020.1, read as the reverse complement.
TCTTGCATCCAATAAGGTTTTTTTATTATCAATTGAAAGAACCAAGGTTGAAAGTGATCAGGAAGATAAAAAAATCAACAGCATTTGTAGGTTTGATTTTGTTGACAAAGTAAGATCAAAGAATATTGATCAATCAAATCAAGAAACAGTTTTAGAACTAATAGGTATAGATTATTTGAAAAATAATGATGTTTATGAAATAAATCTTATTTTTAATAACAATGCTCATATTGCTTTAACTACAGAAACTATTGAAGCAAGATTAGAGGATCAAAGTGAAATTAAATAGTTATGAAGACACTAAATAGTAAAAGTAAAAATTTTGATAAATTATTAGAGAATTTACTTTTACAGAGAAAAAAAAAAATTCAATCAGAATCCGTTTCTGTAACAAATATAATTAAAGATGTTAAAAAAAATGGAGATAAAGCATTATTAAAATACGAGAAAAGATTTAATCAAAACAACACAATTATTCCAAGCTCAAAACAAATAAAAAAATCTATAAATTCACTTGATAAAAAAGTAAAGAAAGCAATCGATACGGCTTATAATAGAATTTATAAATTTCATTCACTTCAAAAATTTAAAAATATTTCTTATACAGATAAATTAAAAAATAAACTCGAATATAAATACGTACCTTTGGAGTCAGTTGCAATTTATGTTCCTGGTTCTACTGCTTCATACCCATCGAGTGTGTTGATGAACGCTATTCCAGCAATTGTTGCAGGAGTTAAGAGAATAGTTATGATTAATCCAGGCCATAAAGGAAAACAAAATCCAGCCGTATTATACGCTGCAAAAAAATGCAAAATAAAAGAAATATATTCCATTGGGGGCCCTTCTGCTATTGCAGCAGTATCCTATGGGACTAAAAAAATTAAAAAAGTTGATAAAATAGTTGGTCCAGGAAACGCATATGTTGCGGCTGCAAAAAAAGAAGTTTTTGGTGTTGTTGGAATTGAAGGTATGACCGCAGGTCCTTCAGAAGTGACTGTCGTTTGTGATAAATTCTCAAATCCTGAGTGGGTTGCAAGTGATTTAATTGGACAAGCTGAACATGATATTCTTGCACAATGTATTTTGATTTCAAAAGATAAAGATTTGCTAGATAAAGTAAAAATTGAAATTATTAAACAATTAAAAGAAATTCCAAGAGCTTCTGTTGCAAGAAGAAGCTTAATTAATAATGGAATTCTTATGTATATTTCTTCAGACGCTAAAATAATAAGTGTTATAAATAAAATTGCACCAGAACATTTAGAATTAAATATTAAAAATTATAAATCGTTAGTTACAAAAATAAAAAATTCAGGATCAATATGTTTAGGAAAATATGCAGTGATGGCAATGACTGATTATAATGTTGGATCAAACCATGTGTTGCCAACTAATGGTTCTGCCAAATACTCAAGCGGTATAAGTGTAAATGAATTTTATAAAAGAATTTCATACATAAACTTATCAAAAAAGGGTATTGAAAGTCTTGGACCATCAGTTATAACACTTGCAAATTACGAAGGGTTGGTTGGACACGCTCAATCTGTAGTAAAACGAATAAGGAGAAAATAAATTTGTCAAAACAAGACTTACTGGAATTTAAAGGTACAGTGATAGACCTACTTCCGAACGCTATGTTTAGAGTAAAATTAGAAAATGGACATACTGTTACCGCCCATACAGCTGGTAAGTTAAGAAAAAACAGAATTAGAGTTCTCCAAGGTGATAATGTGACAGTTGAAATGACACCTTACGATCTTACTAAAGGAAGAATTATCTTTAGAGGATAAATAAGGCTGAGTAGCTCAGGAGTAGAGCAGAGCCCTGAAAAGGCTTGTGTCGGAGGTGCGAATCCTTCCTCAGCCACCACCACAAAGTTTCATCTTGAAATAACTGTAAAAGAAATTAACTTTAAGAGATAATAAATAACAAAAGGACTAAGAAATAAGATGAGTACACTACAAGGAAAAATTAAATGGTATAATGGTAAAAAGGGATATGGCTTCATTGAAAGAGATGATAAAGAAAAAGATGCCTTTGTTCACGCTTCAGCGGTAAAAGCTGCTGGTATGAGATATCTCAATGAAGGTGATAAACTTGAATTCACATTAGAAGATGGTCCTAAAGGTCCTTCTGCAGTAAATTTAAAAAAAATAGACTAATTTAGAAATTATTTAAAAGGGCGTTTTATCTACAAAATAGATAAACGTCCTTTTTTTATTTAGACCTTGAATATTAATTTTTTTTGTCTAAAAGACTGTTCATGAATATAAATATCACATACAGAAAGACTTTTAGAAGTACTCACAGAAACTGTTTCCATAGCCAGTAGGCTATTTATTTATATTATAATTTTAAATCCACATAAAATAAGATAAAAACAAAGAGGATAAGCCCGGGTGGTGTAATGGTTAGCACGGAAGTTTGTGGAACTTTAAGTTTGAGTTCGACTCTCAGCCCGGGTACCAAAAAATGAATAAAGAAAAAAAATTAATTCCTGGATTACCTTCAGGATTTGAAGATCGTTGGGATAAAAAACTTCTTCTCAAAAAAAAGCTTTTAATAGCTATTGAGAATAATTTTATTAAATTTGGAGCAGAGGCTCTGGAAACCCCTTCGTTTGAGATAAGTGAAAATATAGGATCTTTTTTGGCAGAAGATGATGCCAATCCTATGTCTGATGTATTCTCATTTCAGGATGGAGAAAAAAGCATTACTCTAAGGTATGATCTTTCAAACCCACTAGCTAGATTTGTTGCTCAAAACAATCAAGGGCTTCCATCAATCTTTAAAAGGTATGCCATTCAAAATGTCTTTAGAAATGAAAAGGCTGGTAACGGAAGGTACAGGGAATTTATGCAAGCAGATTTTGATATTGTTGGAAATGTTAATCCTGCCCAGGCAAATGCTGAACTTTGTAATTTAATATCAAGTACTTTGTTAGATTGTGGTCTAAAAAAAGATCAATTTACAATTAACATTAGTAATAGAAAAATAGTTCAAGGATTAATTGATGATTTAAAAATATCAGAAGAAAAGCAGGTAAAAGTAATTAGGGCAATTGATAAATTAGATAAACCAGGTTTTGGTTTAAAAGGTGTTGAAGATCTGCTTAAAAAAGAGAGAAAAGATATAAGTGGTGCAATTACTAAGGGCGCAGATTTAAATGATGAACAAGCATCCGAAATACTTAATTTTCTAAAAATTAAAGATTTAAAAGAATTAAAACAAATATTAAAAAATCCTTTGTCTCAAGAAGGTATAAAGGAATTAGAACAAGTATTTGAAGTATTGGGTTACAGTTCAAATTTAAATCAGGTCAAAACAAATTTTACAATTGTTAGGGGATTGGCTTATTATTCAGATTTCATTGTTGAAACAAATCTAAATTTTAAAGTCACAAATAACAAAGGCAAAGAGGTCGATATAGGCAGTATTTGTTCTGGAGGAGCCTATGCAAAATTAATTTCGAGATTTAAAGGTGTGGATATTCCAGGCACCGGAATTAGTTTTGGAGTTGATCGATTGTTATTTGCTTTAATGCAATTGGATCAAGTAAAAGTAGATAGTCAAAAACCAGTTTTAGTTTGTGTAATGGATGAAAAATATCTTAAAAGTTATTATGAAATTTTAGATCTATTAAGAAATAATAATATTAATGCTGAAATTTTTTTAGATACAAAAAAAAATTTAGGTAAGCAACTAACCCTAGCAAATAAACGAGAGTTGGATGTTGCAATAATATGTGGTGAAAATGAATTTAATGAAAATACAGTCACTATAAAAAGTCTCAAAGGCGTTAAGGGTGAAAACAATAAAACATTTCCAAAAGAAAATTTAATCGATGAAGTCAAAAAACTTATCTGAAAACATCCTTAGATCAGTAAAATCTAAGGGTTTTAAATATATTGATTTACCTTCAGTAATTGAGGCTAATCACATTGTTCAAAGATCAGGAGAAAATTTTAGAAAGTTTATCTTCTCCTTTACTGATCAGAATGGAAGCGAGTTGTGTTTAAGACCAGATTTAACAATTGCATCTTGTTTAAGATATTTGGACAATAATTTAAAAGGTAAGGAAAAAATTTTTTACAGTGGTCAAGCTTATCGAAAATCACAAAACAAAAAAGACTCAATCATTAGAAATCAAATTGGATTTGAAATTTTAGGATCTAAGGATGAGAAAAATGACGATAAACAAATTATTAGTACATCTCTTAAATCACTTCAAAATATCAAATATTCTTCAGGAACACTAACTATCGGAAATGTTGAAATATTTAATTTGTTAATTTCAAAATTGGATATTCCAAAGAGATGGAGGCTAAGATTAGCCAGACACTTCTGGAGAGAAGAATATTTTAATGATTTATTAAAAAGATTAGAAACTAATTCAGATGTTGATCCAACAATTGTAGAAATAGATAAAAAGCGTTACGTGAAAATGCTTAAAGAGGATTTATCAAATATTGTTGCAGGAAGAACAATTAATGAAATATTAAAAAGGTTTGATCAGAAAATAAAAGATCCTAGAAGAGCTAGTAAAGGAAAGAATGTTTCAAAAATAATTAAAGATTTCTTAAAAATTAAATGTCCCATAAATAAAGCAGCAATTGAGTTAAATAAATTTTTTAAAAAAAACAAAATTAATCTAGCTGTAGATCAAAAATATTTTCCAATCTCTAATAATAAGGTTTCAAAATTAAATGTAGTATTTTCAGCATCCTTTGGAAGACAATTAGAATATTACACCGGAATGGTTTTTAAAATTGATATTAAATCTAAAAACTCATTAAAAAATATTATTAATGGTGGTCGTTATGATGGTCTAATTTCAGACTTAGGATCAAAAAAACAAACTCCAGCAGTAGGTGCTGCTTTAAATTTAAATTACTAATGACAAAAAATATTTTAAATATTGGAATTCCAAGCAAAGGTAGACTTAGAAAAGATGTTTTAAATATTTTTAAAAAAAATAAATTAAATCTCATTTCTGAAAGAGGAGAAAGAGATCTTTTAGGATCTATAAAACAATTTAAAAATATTAAGATTTTATATCTTCATGCTAGAGAGATCATTGAAAGGCTTGGAGACGGATCTTTGGACATAGGTTTTTCTGGCTTTGATTTATTAAAGGAAAGTGAAATTAACACTCAAAAGAAAATTAATGTTTTAAAAAGATATGATTTTGGTAAGGCTACATTAGTAGTCGCAATTCCTGATCCATGGATAGATGTACAAACAGTTGCAGATTTAGAAGAAATTGCATTTGAATTTAAAGATAAGAAAAAGAAAAGATTAAGAGTAGCAACAAAATATCCAAACTTAACAAGGGAATTTTTGTTTTCAAAGGGCGTTACCCAATTCAAATTAATTGATAGTTTGGGTGCAACTGAAGCTTATCCTTTTACAGGCTCATCGGAAATAATTACAGATATCACTTCTACCGGAGAAACGTTAAAAGCAAACAATCTACGTATTTTAAAGGATGGAGAAATATTAAGATCAGAGGCCTGCATGATGATTTCTAAGTCATCCAATAATAAAATGGGTCTTAAAAAAATAGTAAAATTACTTTCTAAAAATTAAGTCTTTCCAATAAATTAGTATAATTTTGATAATATCTAGATTTCTAATAATTGCATAAAGTGCAACAACAACACAAATAATAAAGAATATTTTTAATACTAAAATTAGTTCCATAAAGTATTTTTAAATATTTAAATACATTAATCAAATATTTACGATAAAATAAAAAATTAGAATCATGGATAATATATTGTTAATTTTACTAGTTTTGTTATTAGGTAGCGTTTTAGCTATTCTTTATCTAAATTTAAAAACTAAGCCAAAAGATGAAAATGAAAACAAAGAAGCTGAGGAAATAGCTAATTTAAAATCAGAAATATCAAGTTTAAAAGATACCTTAAACACTACAATCAATAGCTCACTTGGTGCAATGTCGACTTCATTTAATAATCTATCAACTGGGGTTACTAAAGATATGACTGAAACTTTAACTAAGGTAGAGGAAAAGGTTGGTAATTTTAATCAACAAGTTCAACTATTAAATCAAAGCCAAGAAGGTATAACTAAAATTTTAGCTGGAGTTAAGAAATATGGAACTCTTGCAGAATTTAGCTTAGATGCTTTAATTAAAGATTTGCTACCAGCCTCTCAATTCATGACAAATGTTAAAATGAAAGAGGACACCAGTGAAAATGTTGAATTTGCAATAAAGCTTCAAGGAGATGTTTTAGTTCCTGTTGATAGTCATTTTCCAGTAGAAAAATTCAAAACAATTACCGATGGTCATGACGCGGAGGACAAAAGGGCTGTAGCAGATGCTAGAGCAAAATTAGCCTCAGCGTTTAAAGCAAAAGCTAAAAGTGTTAATGAAAAATATATTGTTCCACCAAAAACTACTGATTTTGCAATCGTATATGCTCCTACAGAAAGTTTATACAAAGAGTTAACTGAATACCAAGATCCAAGTACAAAAGAATTATTAACTCAAGAGTTAATGAAAAAATATAAAGTTGTAATATGTGGACCTAATACTCTTTCTGCTTACTTACAGTCTTTACATATGGGATTTCAATCATTAAAGGTACAAAAAGGTGCAACGGAAATTTATAATCATTTAAAAACAATCAGTACAAGATTTTCTAAACATTTTGACAACATTATAGTTCTTAGAAAAAAATTAGAAGATGCTATGGGAGTTGTTGATAAATTTGGAACGGATGCAAGATCAATTTCAAGAACCTTAGAAAACATTAAAGATCCCGAGCAGGTTGAGAAAGCTGTACAAACTGAAAACGTGGAAAAATTTGTTGAACGAAATAGGCAGCATAAAAATTAATTTCTTTTTTTCCTTAATAACGTCTATAAGAAATCTCATGCAGTGGAATCAAAAATATGATTATCCAAAATCATCAAGAGCAAAAGTTGATGGCATTAGAAGATACTTATTAGGGGAAACAAAATTACCAAGTGTCACTTCAATTTTAGATGCAACTCGATCTGAAGAAGAAAAAGCAGCATTAGCAAATTGGAGAGAAAGAACTGGGCAAAAAGAGGCTGAGGCAATTACAAAAGCAGCAAGTAGTAGAGGTTCTCAAATGCACAACTATTTAGAGTCCTATTTACTTGGAAGAGAAAATTTAAGTTTTTTTGAAGATAACGAACAATACAAATTAATGGCTAAAGAAATTATAGAAAAAGGTTTGAAAAATAGATTGGATGAAATTTGGGGTGTTGAATGCACTCTTTATTACCCAGAGAAGTATGCAGGTACCGCTGATTGTGTTGGAGTTTATGAAGGAAAAGAAACAATAATAGATTTTAAACAAAGTAATAAACCTAAAAAGGCTGAATATATAGACTCATGGCTTCTTCAAACAAGTGCATATTCATTAGCACATAACACTGTGTATAACTCCAATATCACTTCTTGTGTAATTTTGGTTTGCACAGTAGATAAATTATTCCAAGAGTTTAAAATTCAAGGGCATGATTTAATTGTTTATCAAAATTTATTTTTGGGAAGATTAAAAAAATTTAATGAGCTATCGGATTTAACTTAGGATTTTATGGATAAAATAGTAATTTATGATACAGAAACAACAAATAGTACAATTTGGGGCTCAATAATTGAAGTAGGTGCTGTAGTTGTTGATAAAAACTTAAAAGAAATTGGTAAGCTAAATATTCGTGGCAGAATGCCCGAGGGTGAGGTTCCAAGTGCAAAGGCCTTATTAGTTAATTCAACAAGTATTGATTTACTTACTAAAGGCAATTACTCGCATTACGATTTTTTAGGCGCAGTAGAAAATTTTTTCTCTAAAGCTGGTCCAGCATTGTTTATGGGTTGGAGTAATTTAAATTTTGATAGACGAATGTTTCATTTTAATTTTTTTAAAGGGAATAGATATCCTTACATTACACATTCATCACCCAATAAAGAACATGACGGTTTACATGTTGCAAGAGTAGCACAAACCTTGAATCCTGAAACATTAAAGACTGAATTAACAGAAGCTGGAAATGAAAGTCTAGCTTTAGAAGGTTTAGCTAGACAACAAGGATTTGATACATCTCAACAACACACTGCTTATCATGATGCATTCACAAGCCTAAAAATTCTAAGAATTATAAAAGACAAACATAAAGACAATTGGGAAAATTTTTTAAGTACATCTACAAAAAATAGCGTTGAAACTATCTTAAAAAGTGAGGGGATTTATTCAATTTTTGAAAATGTTAAGGGAAAAAATATGATGTATCTTGTCTCTACATTACATCCAGATCATTGTTTTCATCCATCATATGCATCTTGGGGATATTTATTTGATTTAAGAAGAGATCCTGAACCTTTGTTAAATTTATCAATAAATGATCTTAAAGTTTATTTAAAAAAGTTTAGTCCAAAAGCACTTAGAGTAATCAAAACCAACAAAGCTCCTGTAGTTTTAGATAAAAAGTTTGCATTAACAGAGAAGGCATATGCTGACTTAGATTTAGAAACAATCCAGAAAAGAGCAAAAATGGTTAGAAATTGTGAAAATTTTTGTAAAAATATTCAAATCATTAATAGAGAAGCCGCTGAAGAAAAAGCTCAAACTCAAACCCAGGAAGATCTGTTACCTGAAGAAACTTTATATGAAAAATTCATTCCCAATAAAGACACCCAATTATTTAAAACTTGGCATAGTTCTTCCTGGGAAGATAAATTAAGAATGTTGGATAAGTTTCAAGATAAAAGATGTAGTTGGTTTGGGCAAAAAATTATTTATCAAGAAGCACCGCATATTTTGCCACAAGATTTATATAAAAATATAAAAAGTGAAATTGCTAGACGAATTTTAAGCAAAAATAGAGAAAAGTGGCAAACTATAGGAATGGCTTATCAAGAAATTGATACCTTGAGAGATCAAGCATCAAATCGAGATGATGAAGAGGAACTAAAAAAATTAGATGAAATAAATGAATTTATTATGTCTATAGAAAAAAAATATGAAATTGCCTAGTTGACTTTAAGGCTCTAATTAATAGAAAGGAAATATGCTTACAAATTTTAAAGACGAAGATTTTGACACTAAAATTAAAAATGAAGATGTTTCAGTCATCCAGTTTTCAGCTGAGTGGTGTGGTCCATGTAAGGCACTAAAACCAGTAATGGATAAGTTATCTGATGAATATAAAGATAAGGCTGGTTTCTATTATGCTGATGTTGAAGATGGTGGAATAAATACCGGAAGTGCAGCAGGTATCAGAGGTGTTCCAACAGTTATTATCTATAAAAAAGGCGTTGAAGTAGATAGAAAAGTTGGTGGAGTTCCCGAAAGTCACATGAAGGAATTTTTAGATAAAAACATCTAATTTAAATTTAAAACTTCACCCGCAAGATATAACGATCCAGTAATCAGTATTATATCGTTTTCTTTTACCGGGATTGACTTTATAGCATCTTCTATACTTTCTTTATAATTTATACTTGAAAAGCCTTTTAGCTTATCTTTAAGCTCTTTTCCTTTAATTGAATTTGGTTGATTGGGTATATCTATTGTAGTCAATGTAGCAATATTCTTAAAGAAACTCATATATTCATTATGATCTTTATTAGCCATCATTCCAAGAATGATATGTTTATTGCAGTCTAAACTTTCCAAGTATTCGTTCAAAACTTTTGCTCCCAAAGGGTTATGAGACCCATCAACAAAAAGTTTGTGATCTTTTACAAACTCTTTAAGTTTTCCAGATTTAATTTCTTGCAATCTCGCAATACAATTTATTTTTAAAATACCTTTTTTAATCTGGTCATCTTTAATTTTTAAGTCTTTCAAAATTCTTAGAGTCGCAATTGCTGTTGAAATATTTTCCAACTGAAATTGCCCTTTTACATTTGGCATAGGTAATTTTATTCCCCCAAATTGATCCTCATAATAAAAGAAGTCATTTTCTTGGATTGTAAAACTATAATTTTCATTATGAAAAACTTTATTTGATCCATTATTTGATATTGTTTTTTTAATATTTTCTTTAATTTTATTAGTACTTTGTTTTGCAACTATAATATTTGAGTTTAATAAGCTTGATGTTTTCTCAAAAATAATTTTTTCAACAGTTTGTTCATTTTCAGGTAGCCAATCTAAATGATCAAGGCCAATAGATGTTACGACGCTAGCAAGGTTATTTTTTAAGATATTAGTAGCGTCAAATCTAAAGAATAATCCACTTTCAATTAAATTTATATTATCTGAATATTGAGATGCTTTTAAAAAATAAGCCGCAGTCAGTATTTCAAAAAAAGTAATTGGTTCACCATTGTTAGCTTCCTCAACTTCTTCAAGTAAATTTGCCAAATCTTCATCATTCAATTCTTCATTATTAAAAACAAACCTTTCATTGATACTTTTGATATGAGGACTAGTGTAGATATTACAATTGAAATTTGCTTCCTTTAAAATAGAAAACATTGCTTGGATAGTTGAATATTTTCCATTAGTTCCAACAATTGAAATTGCTTTGATTTTATCTTGAGGACTTCCTAGTCTTTTGCAGAGATTTTGAATACGATCTAGACTTAAATCTATTTCTTTAGGATGCAACCTTTGTAAGCGACTGACTATCTTCTGAAGTTTCATTTTGTTCAGAACTTATATCAGAGTTTTTCTTTAACAATATTGATAATAAAGTTCCAATTTTTGATGCAAGCTCTTTACGCTCAACAATTAAATCAACAAAACCAGTTTTTTCTACATATTCACTTTTTTGGAAACCTTCAGGTAGCTCTTCTTTAACCGTTCCTTGAATTACTCTTGCACCTGCAAATGCGATTAAAGCCCCTGGTTCTGCAATATGAATATCACCTAACATAGCGTATGATGCAGTAATACCCCCAGCTGTTGGATCAGTGATACAAACTAAATATGGAAGTCCGTTTTTTTTTAATTCATTAATTGCAAGAGTTGTTCTTGTCATTTGAGATAAGGATATTAAACTTTCCATCATTCTCATTCCTCCTCCAGCACTAACACATAAAAAGGGTGTTTGATTTTCTATAGCATGTTGTATTCCATACAAAAAAGCTTCACCTTCTGCTGCAGCCATTGAGGCTCCTAAAAAATCAAAATCAGATGCTACAGCTGTAATTTTAATATTATTTATACTCCCAGCAGCAACCATCATTCCACATTCTAATCCTGTTTTTTTTCGGGCACTTTTTAGTCTTTCTTTATAAGGCTTAGAATCTGTCCAATTGAGTGGATCATCTTTTGGGATTGGAGTTTTAAAAATTTCATAATTATTTTTTCCAAACAAAATATCAAATCTTTGTTTTGGTTTTATTCTGTGATGTTTGTTGCAATCAGGGCACACCCAAAGATTTTTTTCTAAATCGGTTTTAAGAATAGGGCCTCTACAACATGAGGTCCAATCACTTTTTGCAATATCTTCTTTGCTAGCTCTATCACGTATAGCAGTTTTAATTTTCTCACCTGCTTTGATGATTTTAGTTATCCAGTTCATTGAATTTTATTTTTTAATTTTTTTACAATATTAGTAACATTTGTGACAGCATTTTGTCTCTTTTCAATTGATTTTGAGATTTCCTTGCAAATTGCACTGCCAACCACTAAACCATCAGCTTTTTTAAGAGATTGGATAGTTTTTTCCGTTATTCCAAACCCAATCACAACATTTTTTGATTTATTTTGTTTTTTAACTTTATTGTATTTTTCTAATATTTTCTTTGGGGAAACTTTAAGCTTTCCTCCTGTTGTTGACAACATGCTTATATAATAAATCATGTCGTGTGAATCTTTTACGATTTTTTTTAATCTTATCTCAGAAGTTGTTGGTGAAAC
>CACJYB010000019.1 GCA_902597515.1 uncultured Pelagibacteraceae bacterium | reverse complement strand
TAAAATCTGTGCATATACATTGTAATAATATTAATAAATTAGACAAATATGGATATCCATATGCTATTGAGATTACATTTATCAATGTGAAAAGAATTAAATATGAAAAGAAATCTAATTTTAAATATTATCCAATTTCAGGACTTGATTTTCCAAGTGTGAAAAGAAATGATGATTTAAGGATCAATTTTATTTGAAATATTTATGAAAAAAATAAAAATTAATCAAAATAATTTTATAAAAAAAATATTAATCAAAGTTATAAGAAAACTTGGTTTTGAAATAATTGATCAAAATAACTTAACAGTACCAACGAGTGAAAAAAAATTAGATGATAATCTAAATATTTTAAATAAAAAAAATATTGTCCTTCCATTAGGAGAGGTTGATATAAATAGAAAAGTTGAAAATTTACTTATAATTTTAAGATCATTTACTAATGAAAATAACCTTTTAACTCAAAATAAAAAAAGACTTTTTGAAAAGGAAAAAAAAGAATATACGCTTAGATGTTTAAATTCAATTTGTAACAATATAATAAATTTAAAAAAAGAAATTAAAGATTTCAATATTTTTTTAAAAATTATTGATGATAATTCACATGAAAGTGTAACAAATCAAATTAAAAAAATATGTACCGATAAAAATATTAATTTTGAAATTAGTAATTTAGATTCTAATAAATATGAAAATAAAATGAATTTTAATGATAATAAAAGAATGCTAGCACACAATTCACATATTTTTGAATCAAAAAATTTTGCAATTAACTCTGATTTTGATCTAATTTATTTTGTTGAGGATGATTATCTTCATGATGATGATGCCTTAATTGAGATGATTTATACCTATCAGAGAATTTCTTCTCAACTAAATGATGAAATCGTATTGTGTCCAGCAGATTATCCGTATCTTTATGTAAATACAGAACATACTCAAAATCTAATAGGATACAAAAAACATTGGCGTAAGATTAATCAGTCTTTATGTACTTATTTAATTTCTAAAATGACTTTAAAAAAATATTGGAAATATTATGAGGATATGTTTTTAAATAATTATGATCCTTATGAAATGCCACTTCATGAATTATATAAAAATATAAATTGCTTTTCTCCAATGCCTTCTTTAAGTATTCATCTGACAAATATTAATTCAATCTATGGTTTGTCTCCTTTAAAAGATTGGCTTAGTATATGGGAAAAAAATAAATATTAACTATGAAAGTAAATTCAAAAGCACCAAGTTTTTCGCTTCCATCAACTTCTAATAATGAATATTCTTTAAAGGATTCTTTAGGAAAATACATAGTTCTATATTTTTATCCTAAAGATGATACTCCAGGATGTACAATTGAAACCAATGATTTTAATAAGCTACTTACAAAATTTAAAAAATTGAATTGTGAAATTTTAGGTATTTCTAAAGATAATTTAAAAAGTCATGACAAATTCAGAGATAAATACAAAATCAAATTTGATCTATTGGCTGATGAAGAAATAAAAGTTTTAAAAAAATATAAAGTTTGGGCTAAAAAAAAATTCATGGGACGAGAGTTTATGGGAATAGTTAGAACTACCTTTTTAATCGATAAAAAAGGTAAAATAATCAAAATTTGGAATAATGTTAAAGTAAAAGATCATGCTAAAGAAGTATTAGAAACTCTTCAAAATATTGTAAAAAAATAAAAAAGGCTCCTCAGAAATAAGGAGCCTTTAATATATATAGAGAGATATTTTAGTCTCTTATTGCGTAAGCCTTAACACCTACTTCAGCAACATCAGTACCAAGTTTTTCTGCTTGGGCGCTAATTCTAAGACCAATAGTTTGTTTAAGAACTCTAAAAGTAATGTAAGACAGTATGAAGCTAAATAAACATACTGCAATTACACCAGTTAACTGAGTTCCAAAATTTGTATCTGGGTTACTTATTGGAACAACTAAAGTTCCAAATATTCCCGCAAACATATGTACAGGAATTGCACCTACTACATCATCGATTTTTTTACTTTCTAAAAATTTTGTACCAAAGTACATAATTAATGATCCAATAGCTCCGATTACAATTGCTAACACTGGACTTGGAGTTAAAGGCTCAGCAGTAATTGCAACTAATCCAGCTAATGCACCATTTAACATCATAACAATATCAGTTTTTCCACCAAGTAATCTTGTTACAACTGCTGCAGCAACTGTACCAGCGGCACCTGCTAAATGAGTGTTCACTGCAATTTTGCTAATTGCATTAACATCATCAAAAGTTCCCATAGCTAATTGACTAAAGCCATTAAAGCCAAACCAACCAAACCAAAGTAAGAATGTTCCGAGTGTTACTAATGGTATTGAAGATGCAGCAAACGGTACTAAAGATTTAGTTTCACCTGATTTTGAGAATCTTCCTTCTCTTGCTCCTAAAACTATAACTCCAGCTAATGCAGCGGCACCACCACAGGCATGAACTAATGTTGATCCAGCAAAGTCAGAAAATCCTGAAGTTGCTAACCAACCTCCACCCCACTGCCAACCCATTGAAATTGGATAAATTACTCCAGCCATAATTGCAGCAAAAATAAAGAATGGCCAAATTTTAATTCTTTCAGCTACAGCTCCTGAAACTATAGAAGCAGTTGCACATACAAACATTGTTTGAAAGAACCAGTCTGAATAATCTGAATAACCAGTGGCTAGTTCAGAAGAATCACTCCACATTGAGAAAGATCCTATGAAACCACCTTCTGGAATACCGTAAGCTAAATTATATCCACATAAAAAAAATATTAATGAACAAATCGCAAATTTACCAATATTTTTGGCTGCAATTGTTGATACACTTTTTGTTGTTACTAATCCGCTTTCAAGCATACAGAAACCTGCAGCCATAAAAGCTACTAATACACCACCTAAATAAAATCCAAGTGAATTAAATATATATTGTCCTTCAGCTGACATTGTTGTTTCTGCAGAAGCAATATTAGAAAAGCTTAAGAATGATATTAAACTTATAATTAATGATTTTGAAAATTGTGTCATTATCTCTCCTTGTTTAAATGAGGCTTTTATAAAAGTTTTACAGATAGTGAATTGCTGATAGATCAAAAGAGTTATGCTGTATAAGCATGTATAAATAAAAAGGCCCCATTTCTGGGGCCTTTAGTTAACTAACTAGAGAGAGAGATTTTAGTTAATTCTTTTTATTTTATTAGAGGCTCTTCAATGAGATAACGACATGGAGATCGAAGAGCCTCTATATTGCATGCAATTAGTCACGAATTGCGTATGCTATTACTCCTGTTTCTGTAACGTCAGTACCTTTAGTTTCAGCTTCTTTACTTAATCTAATACCAAACGTAGCTTTCATTATTGACCAGATTACATAGGACACAGCAAACACAAAAATGTTAATTGAAAGTACACCAATTAATTGTGCACTAAACGATGCATCAGCGTTTGTTAATGGCACTGCTAATGTTCCCCAAATACCAGCAAACATGTGAGCTGGAATTGCACCTACAACGTCGTCAAGTTTGAAACTGAATAATAATTTAGTTCCAAATACTACGATTAATCCACCTACAGCTCCAATGAAAATTGCTGCTAAAGGTGTTGGTGCTAATGGTTCCGCTGTAACAGCTACAAGACCACCAATTGCTCCGTTTAACATTTGAATTACATCTGTTTTACCAAACATTAATCTTGTGATTATTGCAGCAGCCATAACACCACCACAAGCAGCAAGATTAGTATTGATAAATATCGCTGATACAGCAACTGCATCATCAAATGTTCCAATAGCTAGTTGAGATCCACCATTGAATCCAAACCAACCTAACCATAATATAAATACACCAACAGTTACTAATGGAATTGAAGAAGCAGCAAAAGGTTTAATTGCTTTCGCTTCACCTTTACTATCAAATCTTCCATATCTAGCACCTAACAACATGATACCTGCTAAAGCAGCTGCACCACCTGTTGAGTGTACTAAAGTAGAACCAGCAAAATCAGAGAAGCCTAGTTCTGCTAACCAGCCTCCACCCCATTGCCAACCCATAACGATTGGATAAATTACTCCAGCTAAAATAGCTGCAAATAAGAAAAACGGCCATAGCTTAATTCTTTCAGCCATAGCACCTGAACAAATTGAAACTGTTGTTGCACAGAATACCATTTGGAAGAACCAGTCTGATCCATCAGCATAACCTGTATCAACTGCACTTGCATCTGACCAAGGTGTAAATGTTCCAATGTATCCTCCTTCAGGAATTCCATAAGCTAAATTATAACCAAAAAGCCAAAACATAATTCCGGCAATTGAATATAGACCTATATTTTTAGCACAAATTACTGATACACTTTTTGAAGTTACCATACCAGATTCTAGCATCGCAAAACCTGCTGCCATGAACATGACAAGGAAACCACAAATTAAAAATAGAAGCGAGTTAAATATCGCTTGAACTTCTCCAGAGACAGTTGTCTCTGCCATACCTGCACTGCTCATGTTTAATAAAAATATTAAACTAAGAAGCGGCGCTGATATTTTTTTTATTATTTTAGTCATTAGACCTCCACTTGTTTAAGTGGTGTCTTATAGTTTTATTAATTTTTAAAACTAACGCTGATTAGGAAAATTTGGTATGCAGTTTTTGCATATAGTAACAGCCCTAAACGTGTTTTTAAAACGTCAGGGCTGTTAAAAAAATTATTATCTGTTGAATACTTCTTTTAAAGCTTTAGCTGGTAAGAATTTTACCTTTTGAGAAGCAGCGATTTGAATCTGCTCACCTGTTCTTGGGTTTCTTCCAACTCTTGCTTTTCTTTTAGCTACTTTGTACGTACCAAACCCAGCAATTTTTACAGAGTCATCACCTTTTAGAGCATCTAAAATAGTGTTGGTAATTGTATCAAAAGTTCGCTCAGCATCTGCTTTGCTCAAGTTTAATGAGCCAGAAAGCTTAGCAATTAGTTGTTTTTTGTTCATTTTAGCTCCGGTTTTGTTGGTTAATATTTATACTTGTCATAAACGTTGATAAATCAAGCTTTTTTTTAGTGTTTAGTTTTTTAAAACACACAATATATTGTAAAAACTTAAATTAACGTTGGATTTATTGACTTTTTAAACGTTTTAGAATGTGAATTATCTAAATAAACCTAGGTCTTTTAAATCATTAAATGTGGTGAAAAACATCAATGATAGCAACAAAAACAATCCGATTCGAAAAAAACCTTCTTGAGTTTTTTGAGATAAAGGTCGGCCTAAAACTTTCTCAAATGCATAAAACATTAAATGTCCTCCATCTAACATTGGTATTGGAAATAAATTAATCAGTCCTAAACTTATTGAAATATAGGCCATCATACTAATAAATGCCAAAACTCCAAAGGTTGCAACTTGTCCTGAAATTTTTGCAATCCTAATCGGACCTCCCAATTGAGAAGTATCTGCTTTACCTAAAATCATTCCTCCAATGTATTTAAGTGAGGAAACACTTACAAAATAAACTTCATAACCTGCATGATATAAAGCCTGAGCAGGTCCTAATTTAACATGGTTAACTTTATTATTATAAGCTCCAAGCTTAATACCAACCATTCTTTTATTTATTTTATTCCCCAATCCATCATCACCTTCAACAATATTAGGTTTTACTTTTAGTATTAATTCATCATAGGAACGCTTAACTTTGAAATCTATAAAATCACCAGTAGACATAGTGATAAACTTAGAAACTTCCATAATACTTTTAACTTCATTACCGTCTATTTCTAAAATTATATCCTCAGCTTTTAGCCCTCCTACCATTGCTGGACTATCTTTCTGAACTTCATTAATGACCGCAGGAGTAAAATCTTTACCTATAAAGGTATAGATTGAAAAAAAAATTACTAAAGCTAATAAAAAATTAGCCAAAGGTCCGCCAAATACGATTAAAACTCTCTGGTATAAAGGTTTTAAAATAAATAATTTTTCCCGTTCCTCTTCATTATATTTTTCTAATATTTCTTGATGATCAGCTTGTGAATAAACATTCCTATCTCCAAAAAATTTTACATATCCACCTAAAGGAATTGCACATATTTTCCATCTTGTACCTGATTTATCATTCCAACCAAATAACTCTTTACCAAAACCAATTGAAAAATCTGTAACACCTACTCCATATTTTCTTGCAAAATAGTAGTGTCCATATTCATGTATAAAAACGACTACTAAGATAAGTATTAAAAATGGTATGATATAACTAAGCATGTATTAAATATATTATTATTTACAATTAACTCAATAAGCTAAAATGCCTTATTATTGCTAGAATTTATATTTTAGTTTAAATTTTGATCATTAATACTGTATAATATAAATATGCCATCATTCGATGTAGTTAGTAAAATAAATTATCAAGAATTTGATAATGCTTTAGCTAATTGTTTAAGAGAAATCAGTAACCGTTATGATTTTAAAGGACTTCATATTTCAATTGAGCGAAAAGATAAAACGGTGACTACCAATGCACCTGATGAATTAAAATTAAAGCAAGTAAATGAATTATTACAAACCCATTTAGTTAGAAGAAAAGTAGATCCAAGGGTTTTAGAAGTTAAAAGTTCTGAAGGAGCGTCAGGGGGATCTATTAGACAAGTCAGTGAATTAAAAGAGGGAATTAGCCAAGAAAATGCTAAAAAAGTTATTGCTGATATCAAAAAACTAAAACTTAAAATTCAAATTAAAATCCAAGGCGATGAATTAAGAGTAGATGGCAAAAAAAAAGATGACCTTCAAGAAGCTATCGCTGCAATCAAAGCAATTGATATAGGGCTTCCAATTGATTTTGATAATTTTAGAGACTAATTAAACTTTTTGAATTAAAGATGCGCTATTATTTGTAGGCTTATTTACATCTTTTGAAACTTCATGAAAAATTAAATTAGGAATTTTACGTTCCTTTAAAAATGTAGAACCTTGTAATTCTAAATTTAAATAACGATTAATATCAGTTTGATTTAAAATAACTGGTTGTCTGTGATGAATTTCATTTATATTTTCTTTTGCTTCCTCTGTAATCAAACAGAACTGATCATTTTCAAAGATGCCAGCAAAATAAATAGGATTAGTATCTTCACGGGTAAAATAATGAGGAGTTTTTTCTTTTTCTTCTCTTTTCCACTCATAAAAACCATCTGCAACTGCAACACATCGATTGTTTTTTATTAGTTTTTTAAATGAAACCTTTTCATCAATGGTCTCAAGTCTTGCATTAATCAAAGCTTTAAAATCTTTGTCTTTAGCCCATCCTGGAACTAAACCCCATTGTAGATTTTCTAAAGTATTTCCATTTTTATATTTTTTTATTACAGGCAGTTTTTGATATGGATGAGCGTTATAGTTTTCAGTATCTTCAACCTGAATTGCAGATTTTACCAATTTATTTGTTTTTGTTACGGGGTTTTTTACTACGTATCTTCCACACATTATATTGTTTGTTGTTTCATTAATTCTTCTATTTGCTTAATCATTATTTTTGGTGATCTCATAGCAGGGTAAATTTCTTGCGCTTGCTCATAACTTCTTATTGCTTTTTCATAATTCTTTAGCTGAATATTTACTAAACCCTGCCCTGCTAAAGCTCCAAAGTGTCTTTGTTCTAAGGCTAATACTTGATCTATATCATTTTGAGATTTTTCAAATTCTCCTAGCAGATAAAGCACAGTTGCTCTTTTATTCCAAGCCTCAGCCCAACTTTGATCTAGATTAATAACCTCAGTAAAAATATCTTTTGCTTTTATATAGTTTTGATCTCTCACAAATTGAGAACCCTCCTCTAATCTTGCGGTAAGTTTTTCATCTGTTGGATGAGTGCTCCACAAGGCCCAAATTTCTTGTTCAATTATAAAAGCCACTTTTGATTTATTTGCTTTTAACTCATTAAATAATTGGTTCAGTCTAGTATCTCTTTCGTTTGCTAAAGAACTGACTTGTGAAAATAAATAAAACAAAATTACTAAGAATAACTTCTTCATATTGAGATATTATCAAATATTAGAATTAGAGTCTTTGGTCTTAAGTGTCTTTGTTGTTATTTTTACAACTATAAAAAGAAATATCTTTTTCTTTTTCCTCTTGTTTTATATTGGTTGTTATTTCGTGAATAAGTTCGCCTGTTTTTCTAGTATAGACTGCAGACTCAGAATAATTCCTCTCTTTATCGAACGCTTGAATTAAGAATATATCCTTATTCGAAATTTTAACCTCTAAATCAATTTTATTAAAAAATTCTGATAAATTTTTAACATTTAGAATATCCGGTGTTTTAGACTCGATTATTAACTTATTAATATCTTTTCTTTTAATTTGATCTTTTGTGAAAGATTTAAAGTTATGGTCTGGATTTTTTAA
Source organism: uncultured Pelagibacteraceae bacterium (assembly GCA_902597515.1). Classification (GTDB taxonomy): domain Bacteria; phylum Pseudomonadota; class Alphaproteobacteria; order Pelagibacterales; family Pelagibacteraceae; genus Pelagibacter. The sequence continues at coordinate 7,350 of CACJYB010000019.1, read as the reverse complement.
AATTACTTTTTCAAATTTACAATTTAAGTTCAAATCAGAATTTAGTGTAATATTTGTATTTTGAGCTTGAGCAAAACTAAAGCAATATAATAAGCTAAATATTGATAGAAAGATTTTCATTTAATTTATTATATTAATAATACTTTTTTTTATTGTTTCACTTACTTTTATTGTTCCATCTTTGTTGGGGTGTATACCGTCCTGTTGATTCAAACTTGGATTAAGTGCCACACCTTCAAGAAGAAATGGGATTAATGCTAAATTATATTTTTTTGATAACTTTGGATAAATAGCATCAAACTCTTTTTTATATTTTTCACCATGAGTATCTGGTGCCATCATTCCAGCTAAAATAATTTTAATTTTTTTATTCTGAGCAACTTTTATTATTTGTTCTAAATTTTTTTCCGTTTCCTCTGGTTGGATTCCTCTAAGCATATCATTAGCACCTAATCCTAAAATAATTAAATCAATACCTGGCTCTGATAAACTCCAATCAGCTCTGTTTAATCCACCTGATGACGTGCTACCAGAAACACTTCCATTAATAACTTTAATATTTAACCCAACTTGCTTAAGGTTGTTTTCTAAAACTATTGATAAATGCTGTTCTTTAGGTAATCCATAACCGGCCATCAAACTATCACCAAATAAAACTACCTTTTCTATTGCACTTGCGTTTATGTGCACTAGAAAGATTATCAAAATTTTTGTAAATAAACTTTTGTTCATGAGTACTCTTCTTAAATTAAAAAAAATAAATCTCAATTACCAAACTGGTAAAGATAGTATCAGTGTTTTAAAGAATATTGATTTAAATATTAAGAAAAAAGAAACTGTTTCAGTAGTTGGAGAAAGTGGCTCAGGGAAAACAAGTTTGATTATGTTAATTGGAGGTTTAGAAAAACCAACCTCTGGTAAAATAATTTTTAATGATCAAGACATAACAAGCCTTAGCGAAGATGAAGTGTCGGAGATAAGAAAGAAAAATATTGGAATAATTTTTCAGTCGTTTTATTTAATTCCCAATTACACAGCAATAGAAAATGTTGCTTTAACTCTTGAACTAAATAATTTTAAAAATCCAGAAAAAGAAGCAAAAATTTTATTAGATCGTTTTGGTTTAAAACATCGTTTTAATAATTTACCAAGTCAATTATCAGGTGGTGAACAGCAAAGGGTTGCTATCGCTAGAGCAATTGCTATGAAACCAGAACTAATCTTAGCAGATGAACCAACAGGAAACTTAGATACTGAAAATTCTATCATGATTGCAAATATTTTATTTAAATATGTAAAAGAAGAAGGTTCGTCTTTAATCATGGTAACCCATGACCCAAAACTTGCTGACAAGGCTAAAAGGAAAATAAAAATTAAAGATGGAAAAATTAAATAATCCTTCAGATTTTAGTTTGATCTTTAAATATGCTTTAAAAGACCTTAGCAGAAATTATAATAAAATTTCTAGTATCATTGTTACACTATTTATAAGTCTTTTTATCTTAAGTGCTATTTTCACAATTGAAGATAGTCTTAAAAAAGAACTTAATGATAATGCCAAAGTACTTTTAGGTGGAGATTTAGAAATTGATTACAATCGTAATCAGGGAAATTTAGATTTAGTTAACCAAGTAAAAGAGTTTGCAACTGTTTCTCAAATGATTGAGTTTAGTACTATGCTTTCAACTACTGGAAGAGAAAAAAATAAATCATTATTTACTAGAATTAAAACTGTAGATGAAAAATATCCTTTGTATGGAAATGTTGTGTATGAGCCAATTGGTGCTTATGAAAGAATGCAAAAAGAACCTAACACTATCCTGATCAATGAAAGTTTATCAAAAACCCTAAATATTAAAATTAATGAATTAGTAAAAGTCCAAGATCAAAATTTTAAAGTAATTGGAATTATTAAATCAGTACCAGATGTAAGTGGATTTGTTGCATTTGGCGATTGGGCTTTAGCAGGAAAACAAACTTTAGAAATTTTAAAACTAAACGGAATTGGAAGCTTTTTAAACTATGAATACAAAGTTAAGTTTAATGAAAATGATAAGTCAGAAGAGATTGAAAAACGAATTGGAGAAATCTTTAAAGGCGATCAAAAAGTTAAACTTAGATATCCTGAAAATTCTGCAAGTGGAATAAAAAGAATAATTAATAATTTTTCTCAATTTTTATCCCTTGTATCTATCAGTGCAATGTTGATAGCGGGTATTGGAATAGCAAATACTCTGCTTTCTTTTATTAATCAAAACAACATGTCGATAGCTGTACGAAAAGCGGTTGGTTTTTATTCAGGTAATATAAAAACACTATATTACCTGCAGTTATTTATACTTTTATTTATCATCACTGTTGTTGCTTATGGATCGAGTTTTTTAATTGTACCAATAGCAGATAAATATTTATCTGATGGATTGGGATTGAATGTTTATCCAGTATTTTCGTTACTTAATTTTTTTAAAATATTTTTAGTAGGATTATTGGTACTGATAATTTTTTCTATTCCAACAATCAGTTCTATTGATCAAGTTAAAGCGTCCAATTTATTTAGAAACGTATTTCAAAACCTTCAATTTTATTATTCTAAGAGATCAGTTGTTCTAAGCTTTGTTTTGTTATCTATCTTAATTTTGTTATTCACGATTGGATCTGAACAACCTTCTTACAGTTTGGGTTACTTTGCTGCTTTTTTTGTGTGTTTAATTGTATTTTTCTTACTTTCAAAATTAATCATTTTTTTCCTAAAAAGATTTAAATCTAGTTCAATAATTTCTTTAAAAGTTTCAATCAAAAATATTACCCAAACAAAAAGTATAACTCCCATTACAGTTATGTCTCTTGGCTTAGGGGTTACTTTGTTATTAACATTAGCTTTAGTTGGTACAAATTTTCAAAGAGAAATTGCAAAATCTATTCCTGATATTGCACCTGATTATTTCTTCGTGGGCATTCAAAACGATGAAAGAGAGAAATTTGAACAAGGTATTTTTAATATGGATCCCAATGCATCTATTGAAATTGTGCCAATGGTATCCTCTGGAATTGTAAAAATTAATGGTGTAGATCCTAACACTTATATTAAACCAGATAATGATAGTTATTGGGTAATTGGTAGCGAACGAAGATCTTCATGGGTGGAAAATATACCTGAAGATAATCCAATTTTAGAGGGTAAATGGTGGGATTTATCAAACCCAGATCAACTTCAAATATCTCTAGATGCAAAAGTTGCTAAAGATTTTAACATTCAGCTAGGTGATATTTTTACTTTAAATGTTTATGGACGTGAAATTAATGGAAAAGTAATTAATTTCAGGGAAGTGGATTATCGAGACTTAAGCATCAATTTTGCAATGTTATTTAATCCTCAATTTGCAAAAAACATACCTCATGAATATTTAGCTACTGCAAAATTTAATTCAAATAAATTTGATGAAACTAAAATGCTTGAAATCATGCCGAGTTTATCAATGATAAAAATTGCAGATTATTTATCTAAAGTTACAGCTGTTTTGAATAAAGTATTTATTGCAGTCACTTTAATTTCAGCGGTTACTATTGTTATAGGGTTAATCGTAATTTCGAGCGCAATTATGGTTCAAGGGAAAGTTAAAGAATATCAAAATTTAGTCTTTAAAATTTTAGGTTTTTCAAAAAAACAAATAGTTTTTTCATCGCTAATTGAGTTCATAATTATTTTTAAATCTGTAATTTTAATTGCAATATTATTTGCAGTGATTGGTTCAAAATTTATTATGGAAAATATTTTTGAGCTAGTGTGGATGTTTGACTTTAAAGTTTTAATATATTTGGGATTTTCAATTGGCTTTGTTACTTTAATTTTAATATTGCTAACAAACTTAAAATATTTAAATCCTAAAGTTTATCCCCTTATAAGAAATCAATAATTAGAATTTAGTAATTTTACTATCCAAAGAAATTAAATTGAATTCTACTTTTAACTTTGGAAATCTTTTTTTTATCTGTTTTTTAATTTTAGAGAACGACTCTTTATGAATTTTTTTTTCATTTACTGGGCTAAATTCTTTTTTTCCATTAGCAATTTTAGCTGCACCACAATCTTTATGATTAATGACAATTAATTTTTCTATTTTATGTAATTGGATAGAAGTTCCTAAATTGTCATAAAACGTTTTATGCCATTTTTTGAATTTATTATGTGTAACACCAACAGCTGCACCTGCAATTGTAAATGCACTATATTTTCCTGTTAATTTTTTTTTCTTTAAATGATTATGAACTAAATGTTGAAATCTTGGATCTATACAAGATAACACCATTGCTTTAAATTTTGATTTCATCAATTTAATTCAACTTTAAACATAGCCTCGTTTCTTCTATTCATTGGAAGGGTAAATGGGCTATCATAGGTTGCTCTGATAGGAGGGCTTATAATTGATATATTGTTTTTTTGTAACTCTTTTTCTAAAATTTCTTTATGTTTAAGAAAGTTTCCATCAGATGCTCTTCCAGAATATCTCAGCACCGCGTAGTATCCTCCTTCGATATTAACTATTTTAACATCTTCCCTGCTGGGATTTGGTGCGTTTTCTGAATTAAATTTAGAGGGCAAGTAAAACTGCATACTCATATTTCCATTTTTTTCAACTTGAGTAACTGGGGTAGTCATTTTAATTTTCTCTTGAGTATCGTTTCTGCCTGAAATGTAATTAAATAACTTTCGAAAATTACTATCTATTCCAGATGTCATGGTTTCAACAGCTAAACGATCAGAATATTTTCTAATCTCATAAACTTCATTTTTAGAGACAACTTCATAGTTTGCTTCTTCGTAAGCCATAACTGTAGAATAAGGTAAAATGAATAAAGTACAAATTACTATAAAATAAAGTTTAATAATTTTCATTTTTACATAACTTTATATTCAAAATTTTGTGTAGTTTCATTAACTTGAATTAATTTAGCTCCATTTCTCTCATGAAAATTTTTTGCCATTTCTGTTAAAGGTGAGAGGGTTACCAGTCTGTTTAAATGATTAGATTTTTTAATTTTTTTAAATACTTCTTTTACTATTAATTTTCCTCCACCCTTTTTTTTAGACCATACAGTGTAAGCAATTGCTATTTGACCTCCCGCTTGATCTCTCATAGCAGTTTGTAGAAATGCGTCAGTACTAAGTTTTTCTAGCTCTTCAACACTTTTTGGAATTTCATTTGTATAAGCAAAACACATGACAGCATATATTTCTCCTTTGTATTCAACTCCAAAAATTTTTCTTCCATATCCCGTTCTAAACTTATTATCTAACTCCGGTCTAACAGGGTCTTCATCTGTATTGCATTCATTTAGCTCAACAAGTTTTGCACCCTTGATCCAACCAAAAAAATTATCGATATTTTTACTTAAGACTTGTCTATTTTTTCTTAATCTAGCTTTAATTCTTGGATTAAATTTTTTTTTCATAATTTAAATAAATTTAAACATTTATTTAAAATTTAGTATGTGTAAAAAAATCATATTAGATAATCATATAAAAGCTTTGAACTAGTTACGAAAATTAGCGCATATATAAAATTATAAAATAATTTTTCTTCAATAATTTTAAGCAATTTATATCCAATCAATATTCCTAATAATGCAACTGGAAATAATATTGCTGAATGTTTAAAAGATTCTAAATTTGTCATAGACAAATTAATATACAAAGGAAGTTTAATTAAATTTACAAAAGTAAAAAAAAATATTCTTGTTCCAACATAAATTTCTTTTTTCATTCTAAGTGGAAGCAAGTAAAGACTTGTTGGAGTTCCACCAGCATGAACACAAAAACTTGTAAAACCTGCAACCACTGAACATGTTCCACCTTTTAAAAAATTTTTCTCTGATTTTTTTTCTTTATCTTTTTTAAAAAAGAAATAATGACCTGCAAACAAGAAGCCCATTACTCCAATTATAAATTTTAACAAATCTTCTGAAAAATATGAAAAGGTTAAAGATCCAATAATTATACCTATAGCTGCAAATGGAACCATTAATTTTAAAGTACCTAAATCAAATTCTTTTCTATATTTATAAACAGCGATAAAATCTGAAAATATTAAAATCGGTAAAATAATTCCTAAAGCTTGATTTAGCGGCATCACTATTGTCATTAACGGAACGGAAATTAAAGTCATGGATCCACCTAGGCCTGATTTTGCAATTCCGTATAAAATTATGGCTGGAACAACTGTAAAAAAAAATAATAAGTTTATTTCCATTTATTTAATGATTTTAATAATTTCGACCCTAATGGGCTAATTGGTTCCTGAAGTATTATTTCTTTTCCAGTTTTTTGTTTTACTAATTGTAATAGTCTAGTTGCCAACCCTTGTTTTCTAAAAATTGGATTAACAAAAATATACTCTACCTCACCTTTTTCATTAAATCTAACAAAGCCTATTGTTGTATTTTCATTTTTAAAGGTAAAAACTCCCTCAGTTTCCTCAATTTTAAAATTTGAAACTTCCAGACTGTTCATAAATCCTAGTAATTTAGGAGTAAAAGGATTACTGCTATTGCAGCAATAATGGAGCTAACAACAATATAATTAAGCTTTATATTGAATTTTTTTTCCACGAACTCAGTAATTTTTTCCCAGAATAATACTATTAAAAAAATAATTATAGCTGGGAGTATATATTTAATCATAATTAAGCTTTATCATCGTTGACATAAACCGAAACACCTCTTGTATTTAAATCAACATCAAATTTTTTATGTAATGGGGGGAATGCTCTTTGTGAACAATCTAATCTGTCACAGGTTCTGCAAGAAACTCCAATTGGAATTTCAGTAGATTTATCATTTATATTTACGTTTTCAGTATAAACAAAATCTTTTGCATATTTTGCATCACAACCAAGTCCTATAGATAAAACACTTTTAGCTTGACCAAATCGTCCAATACCTTTTTCAACAGTTCTCGCAATACAAACATATTTTTCACCATTATTCATTTTACTTACAGCTGCCTGAATAACCCCTGGTCTAGTAAAAGCAGAATAAACATTCCATCGTGGACAAGCACCGCCATATCTTGGGATATCTATACCTGATAAAGAAAATCTTTTAGAAATATTACCTGCCATGTCAACTCTTAAAAAATGAAAAGGAATTCCGGGAAGTTTTGGGTCTTGAAGACAAGTTACTCTATGAGCCACTTGTTCAAAAGATGTTGCAAAAGTATTTTGAAGTAACTCTAAATCATATTTAAGTTTCTTGCACTCAGAATGAAATAATTTATAAGGCATTAAAATAGCTGCCCCACAATAATTGAGTAAAGCAACTTTAGTTAACTTTTTTGACTCCTCAGATGGAAAA
>CACJYB010000018.1 GCA_902597515.1 uncultured Pelagibacteraceae bacterium | reverse complement strand
GTAAAGAATACAGACTAGAGATAGCAAAAAATTTATTGATGAAATGTTTTGTAGAAATAAATTCTAATAAGTTATCAAGAGTAAATTAAATGAGTAAAGAGAACTACATTGAGGAAATAAGACCACATGATAGTGCTTATAAGCATGTGAGTGGATATGCAGAGTACACTGATGATATTAATGAACCAAAAAATACCATTTATGGTGCTATTGGTTTAAGCAAAAAAGCCCATGCAATAATCAAAAATATAGACTTAACCGAGGTAAAAAAAAGTGAAGGAGTGATATCAATAGTTACTCAAAGAGATATCCCTGGTAGGAATGACGTAGGTCCTGTTTTTGAAGGTGATCCAATTTTTCCAGAAAAAAAAGTTGAGTTTTTTGGTCAGCCATTATTTGCAGTAGCTGCTACAACTACAGAACTTGCTAGAAAGGCAGTATTAAAAGCCAAAATTACCTATAAAGATTTAAAACCTGTTATTACAATTAAGGAAGCTTTAAATAAGAAGCAATTTTTATTTAAACCTAGAAAAGTTAAAAAAGGTAACCCGTCTAAAAAAATAAAAAATTCCAAAAACAACTTAAAAGGAAATTTTACAACTGGAAGCCAAGAGCACTTCTATCTAGAAGGCCAGGCAGCCTTTGTTGTTCCTAGAGAAGATGATAATTTTTTAGTTTATAGTTCAACACAACATCCATCAGAAACTCAACAATTAATTGCAAAAATGTTTAATCAAAAAAGTAATTCAATAAATGTTGAAGTTAGAAGAATTGGAGGTGGGTTTGGGGGAAAGGAAACAAATTTCATGACAGCATGCATTTGCGCGTTGCTGGCAAAAAAATCAGGGCAACCAGTTAAATTAAGATTGGATAGAGATGATGATATAATTTTAACTGGTAAGAGACATGAATTTTTATCTGAGTATGAAGTTGGTTTCAATGATCAAGGTATCATTGAAGGATTAAAATTACATTTATCTTCTAATTGTGGAATGTCACCTGATTTATCAGCTGCAATAAACGAGAGAGCTTTGCTTCATGTGGACAATGCATATTATATTTCAGATATCGAGGTAACAAATAATTTATGTAAAACAAATATTCCGACCTCAACTGCATTTAGAGGCTTTGGTGGAAATCAAGGGATGATGGCTATAGAAAATATTATAGATAATATCGCAAGGTATTTAAAAAAAGATCCTATAGAAGTCAGAAAAAAAAATTTTTATCAAAAAGATAAAAGAAATGTAACTCATTATGGAATGACTGTTGAAGATAATGTCATTAATGAAATATTTAGAAAATTAGAAAGTAAATCTAATTATAAGAAAAGATATTTGGACATAAGAAAATTTAATGAAAAAAATAAATTTAAAAAGAAGGGTATAGCTATTACACCTTTAAAATTTGGTATTTCATTTACAACAATTCATTTAAATCAAGCTGGAGCTTTAGTTCATATTTACACAGATGGAAGCGTTCATTTAAATCATGGAGGTATAGAAATGGGTCAGGGGACTCACACAAAGATTGCTCAGTTAGTGGCTAATTCTTTGGGATTACCCTATAATTTAGTTCATATCTCATCAACAAATACAGCCAAGGTTCCAAATACTTCAGCTAGCGCCGCTTCGTCAACTACAGACCTTAATGGAGCAGCAGCTCTAAATGCAGTAGCAAAAATTAAATTAAATTTAGAAAAATTTATAAAGAAAAAATATAAGATCTACAACCAAGAGGCAGTCTATAAAGATCAATATATAATATTTGGAAACAGACAATTTGAATTTAAAAGCATAATTCAAGAGGCATATCTAAATAGAATATCTCTTTCATCATCAGGCTTCTATTCAACACCAAAAATTAATTTTGATAAAAAAAAATTTAGAGGAAGACCTTTTTATTACTTTTGTTACGGAGCAGCTGTTTCGGAGGTAATTGTAGATACATTGACGGGTGAAAATATACTGGAAAGAGTAGATATCTTACATGATGCCGGCAAGCCAATAAATCCAGCGTTAGAACTAGGTCAGATAGAGGGTGGTTTTGTACAAGGACAAGGTTGGCTAACAATAGAGGAATTGAAATGGAAATCAGATGGTCAGATTACAACTTTTTCTCCATCGACTTACAAAATACCTGCAGTAAGTGATATTCCAAAAAAATTTAATGTAGAAATTTTTAAAGAAGGATTAAATAAAGAAAAAGTTGTTAATAAAGCAAAAACAACTGGTGAACCTCCTTTGATGCTAGCAATGAGTGTTTTTTATGCAATTAAAGATGCAGTTGCTTCAATTGGAAATTATCAGTTTGCACCAGAACTTAATGCACCAGCAACACCTGAAAGAATTTTAATGAGTATTAACAAAATTAAAAATAAAATAAAAAATTAAAATGGAAGACAAAAAAAAATTTATGCTAAAAGCAATTGAACTTTCAATAAATAGTGCCAATACAGTTGGTGGTCCCTTCGGAAGCGTTATAGTTAAGGATGATAAGATTATTGCAGAGGGTTCTAATAAAGTTACTTCTTCAAATGATCCAACTGCTCATGGAGAAATAGTAGCAATTCGAGAAGCCTGTAAAAATTTAAATACTTTTGATCTTTCTGGATGTGAGATTTATACATCTTGTGAACCTTGCCCGATGTGTCTCTCTGCAATTTATTGGTCAAGATTAGATAAAATATATTATGCAAACACTAGAGAAGATGCAAAAAATATAGATTTCGATGACTCCTTTATTTATACAGAAATCCCAAAAAAAATTGATGATAGGAAAATTAAAATGGTGCAAATGCTCAGAGATGAAGCTTTAAAAGCATTTGAAATTTGGGATAAAAAAGTAGATAAAATAAAATACTAATGGAATTTTTACCTTATACAATAAAATGGTTAGAGGTTATTCTAAGATGGGGCCATGTATTATTTGCAATATTATGGGTAGGTAATAGTTTTTTATTTAATTACTTAGATAATAATTTAAATAAAAATATAACAAGTGATGATATCGATGGCGAAGGATATCTGATGCATTCTGGTTTTTTTTATAAACTTTCAAGGTTAAAAACATCTCCACCTCAAGATTACTTAAATAGATTAGTAATCTTCAAGTGGCAAAGTTACTTAACCTTTGTAACTGGAATGTTGCTCTTAGTTGTAATTTATTATTATAACGCTGGAGTATTGATGGTTGATAAACGTGTTCTGTTAATGCCTCCTAGTTATGCCATTATTATCTCGCTTTTATCATTGATTGTGGCTTGGTTTATTTATGATCTCTTATGCAAATCAAAATTAATTGAGAATAATATTTTATTTATATCCACGGGAATAATTTTGCTGGCAGTTGTATCATTTGGACTTACAAAATTATTTGGACCGAAATTTGCAATTTTGAGTGTTGGATTAATCATTGGATCCAATATGTTTGGCAATGTTTTCACGGTAATCATCCCCAATCAAATGAACATAATTAGCAGTAGTGAAAGAGGTGAAAAATTTGATATGAGCTTATCTTTAGCAGCTAAACAAAGATCAATTCACAATAATTATTCAACTTTTTTAGTTTTGTTTATAATGCTTTCTGGGCATTCGAGCTTTTTAGTTTATCACCAATATAATTGGTTAATATTATGTGCGATTGCTGTTATTTCTGGGGTAGCAAGACATTATTTTAATTTAAGAGGAAGAAACATTCATAGGTTGTATATTTTAATTTCTTCAATAATAGCACTTATCGTTCTTGCAGTTTTAGTTTTATTATTTAAATAAATAGATATAAAAAATTATGTCTGAAAAAATGATTGTTAGCTGGGACGAGTATAACAAAACTGTTGAGAAACTAGCAATCCAAATTGATGAGAGCGGATATAAACCAACAATACTAGTTGGCATCATGCGTGGAGCAGCGCCGATGATAGATGTTTTAAGTAGAATTTTTAAATTAAAATGTGCTTATCTTGCAGTTGAATCTTACAGTGGTAAGGGAGTAGAGGATGAGCAGGGTGATATTGTATTTTCAAGAGAAATGAGCTCGATAGCACCTAATATGGGTGGAAAAATACTTTTATGTGATGATTTATCTGATACAGGAATCACTTTTAACAAAAGTATAGATTGGTTAAAAAAATACGAACCCATTAAAGATAAAATTGAAGACATTAAAACCGCAACATTATTTAAAAAAAAGAAATCAACATTTGAGCCAGACTTCTGTGCAAATAAACTTCCTGATAATCCTTGGATAGTACAACCCTTCGAAATTTATGAAGAATTAAGGATTGAACAAATAAAAAAAAAACATCAGATATAAAAAAGGCCAGCTAAAAAACTGGCCTTTTAAATTTTTTAATTTGGAAACTGATTACTTAGGTATATCTCCTTCAACACCTTTAACATAAGTCATCATTCCTGCAAGCATTCCATCATCTGCAGTTTTTCCTTCAGCAACCATCAAATTACCTTTCTGGTCATAAATTGGTCCTGTGAAAGAATGAACTTTTCCAGATGCTAAATCTGCCTGAAGTTTTTTAACTTTTGATCTTAGGTCAGCTGGCATTTGTGAATCTAAATCTGATATCACAACCATACCATCCCCAATACCATGCCAAGTATCTTTTTGACTCCATGTACCATTTGCAACTGCTTTAACTCTGTCTACGTAATATGGTCCCCAATTGTTTTCAACTGATGTTAATACAGCTTTAGGAGCAAACTTGTCCATATCACTTGCTTGTCCAAAAGCATATACTCCAGCTTTTTCAGCCATTTGAACAATAGCAGTACTATCTGTGTGTTGAGCAATTACATCAGCACCTTGATCGATTAAAGCTTTTGCTGCTTCTGCTTCTTTACCTGGATCATACCAAGTGAAAGCCCAAACAATTTTAGTTTTAATATTTGGGTTAACTTTTTGAGCTGCTAAAGTAAATGAATTGATACCTCTGATAACTTCAGGAATTGGAAAAGACGCAACATAACCAATAACATTTGATTTTGTCATAGTTCCAGCAATTGTTCCTAAGATAGTTCTACCTTCGTAGAATCTAGCTGCGTATGTTGAAACATTTGGATGTTCTCTTTTATATCCAGTAGCATGTTCAAATTTTACATTTGGAAACTCTTTTGCAACTTTGTTAGTTGGATTCATATATCCAAAACTAGTTGTAAAGATAACATCATGACCAGAGTTAGCTAATTGTCTAAGAACCCTCTCAGCATCGGCACTTTCTGGAACACCTTCTACGTAAGTTGTTTTAAATCCGGCAGCTTCGACAGCTTTTCTACCTACATCATGCTGATATGTCCATCCATGGTCACCAGTTGGACCAATATAAACAAATGCTGCTTTAACATCTTTGGCAACTGCAGCTACAGTAAATGTAAATAATAAAACTAAAGAAGAGACGAAAGAACGAATTAAAAATTTATGCATAAATTTATTTCCCCTTTTGATTTTTTAATTATTTAAATTTAAATTAAATTATCTAAAAAAAAATGATTATTTTTAAATTAATTGTCTTTATGAAAAGATTTCCCCAATGAACTAGGAGTACTTAGTCTTATTTTTCTACTATCACGAGAAATTACAACTAAAACTATTATTGTAACGATGTAAGGTAGAGCTGTTAAAAATTGCACAGGTATTCTTACTCCAATTGCTTGCATATGAAACTGAATAATCGTTAGGCCACCAAAAATCATAGCACCAATCAAAATTTTAATTGGGTTCCACGTTGAGAAAACCACTAGAGCTAATGCGATCCAACCTCTTCCACCTGTCATATTTTCAATCCACTGAGGAGTATAAATCATGGATAAATATGCACCAGCAAGTCCACTCATTGCGCCTCCATAAAGTATACAAGCGTAACGAACAAGCTTAACATTTATTCCTTGATTAGATGCAGACTCAGGTGAGTCTCCTACAGCTCTTACAATTAATCCAATTTTCGTTTTTTTTAAAAAATAGCTAGTTACAAAGGGAAGGGCAAAAGCAAAATAAAAAACAATTGAATGTCCAAATAATATTGGACCTAAAAGTGGTATAGTGTCTTTTAAACCTTCAAAAAAAACAGGAAACTCTTTTCCAGGAATACCTACAAAATTTTTTCCTATCATGGCAGAAATACCAATTCCAAATATGGTAAGCGCCAAACCAGTAGCAACATGATTTGTGATCAATGTTTGAGTAAGGAATGCAAAAATAGTTGAAATTAAAACTCCAGCTAACATTGCACCAAAAACTGCAATAATTAAACTTCCTGTAACAGTCATTAATGCGAAACCTGAAATAGCACCAATGATCATCATTCCTTCAACACCAAGGTTTAGAACACCGGATCTTTCTGTAATAAGTTCACCACAGGACGCTAGGATCAAAGGAACAGCTGAGGCCATTATTGATGCAATTATCAGTCCGATAAAATTTATATCGATGATCATTTTTTTGAACCTATAAATTTAATTTTGAAAAAAAGTAAATAATCTGATGCAAGAAGAAAAAATAAAATCATTCCTTGAAAAACCTGACCAGTATATTTAGGTATTTGCATAAATATTTGAGCTGTCTCAGCACCCAGATAAGTTATTGCAACAACTAGAGATGCAAAGATGATACCAACAGGATGTAAACGACCCAAAAACGCTACAATTATTGCAGTAAAACCATAATCTGGAGAAATTTCTCTATGAAGCTGTCCAATAGGTCCAGTTATTTCTCCAACTCCAGCTAAACCTGCGCAAGCACCACTTATTAAAAAAACGAGTATGATCATTTTTTTACCTTTATATCCGGCATATCTTGCTGTCTTTAAACTAAAACCTGAAACTTTCATTTGGAACCCTAAATACGTTTTATAAAAAACAAACCAACTGATAACCACTGCAGCTAAAGCTAAAAATATTCCTGCGTGAATTCTTAGTCCTTCAAATAATATTGGAAGTTTAGCAGAGTCACTGAATTGTCTGGTTTCAGGAAAATTAAATCCCTCTGGATTACTCCAAGGACCAACAACAAGATAGTCCAAAATTAATTTTGAAACATATACCAACATAAGACTTACTAATATTTCGTTTGTATTAAAGTAAGTTTTTAAGATTGCGGGTATGGATGCATATAGCATACCACCGATTGCACCAGCTAAAATTACTATCGGAAGAATGTAAAATCCTTCTTGCTCATAAAACAATAATGCAACTCCTCCTGAAACTATCGCACCGAAAGTTAATTGCCCTTCAGCTCCAATATTCCAGTTATTACTTTTAAAACAAAAAGATAAACCGATTGCAATTAAACAAAGAGGTGTAGCTTTTAATAGTAATTCACTGAAACCATATTTATCTGCGATTGGAACTATGAAAAAGAATTTAAGAGCTTCAAATGGTTTAAAACCTAAAATAAAAAAAATCAAACCTCCCGCTACTAATGTTAGAAAAATAGCTAACACGGGTGTAAAGAAAAAAATAGCTCTTGATGGTTGATCTCTTTTTACGATTTTAATCAATTTGCTCCTCCCATTAGTATCCCAAGTTTTTCAGAGGTAACTTCTTCAGCATTCATAATTTTTGACAATTTTCCTTTATGAATTACTGAAATTTTATCACTTAATTTTAATAACTCATCAGTGTCTGTAGATATTAATATAATTGATTTATTTTGTTCATTGATTTTAATCAATGTTTCGTGGATATAATTTATTGCTCCAACATCTAGACCCCAAGTTGGATTAAAACAAATTAATAAATCTGGAGAAGTTATTAATTCTCTTCCAATAATTAATTTTTGAAGATTACCTCCAGACAAAAATTGGCTTTTTAATTCAATGTTGTCCGTATTAACATTAAAATCTGAAATTATTTTTTTGGAATGTTCTTTAATTTTGTTTTCGTTTATTAATCCATTATTAAAAAAATTTGATGATTTAAAATTGTTTAGAGCTACATTTTCAAAAATTTTCATTTGTGGAATTGCAGCCTGCTCAAGCCTATCCTCTGGAGAAAAGGCCATCAAATATTCTCTTCTTTCTTGAGGACTTAAATCTCCTATGTAATTATTGTTAAATTCTATAGAATTCTTTTCCGAAATAATTTCACCACTTAATACCTGAAATAATTCACTTTGTCCGTTTCCTGATATACCAGCAATTCCTAAACACTCCCCTCGATTAACAGAAAAATTAATATCCATTAAATTTGTTTCAAAGGGATCTTCACTTGTAAAATTAAGATTCGTTATTTTAATTAATTGATCTGACGAAGTTTTTGCTTTTTTTTTCTTAATTGTTTTTAGGTTCTGACCCACCATTTTGTTTGCAAGTGACTCAATATTTTCGTTCTTTATTTCACTTACAGAAACTAACTTTCCTCTTCTCATTACAGCAACTTCATCACAAAGCTGCATAACTTCCTTTAGTTTATGTGTAATATAAATAATTAAAATTCCTTCTTCTGAAAATTTTTTCAAAGATAAGAATAATTCACTCGTTTCTTGTTCTGTTAATACAGATGTTGGCTCATCCATAATTAAAACTTTTGGATTTCTTATCAGACATCTAATTATTTCCACTTTCTGTTTTTGACCTGCTGATAGATTTAGAATAGGAATATCAAGATCAATTGAAAAATTATATTTTTTCATAATAGTATCAATTTTTTCTCTTAAACTTTCTCTTTGTTCATCTGAGTCTATTATTAAGTTTTCAAATACGGACAAAGTTTCAAAAAGATTAAAATGCTGGAATACCATTCCGATATCATTTTTTTTTGCATCCAATGGCGAATTAAGCTTTAGATTATTTTCATTTAAATAAATTTTACCTTCGTCAGGAATGATGACTCCTGATAGAATTTTAACTAGTGTAGATTTTCCAGCACCATTTTCTCCAAGAAGAGCATAAATTTTACCGCTATTAAACTCGAGTGAAACATTGTCGTTTGCAATACATCCAGGATAAATTTTTGTTACATTTGAAATTTTAAGGTTTGTATTCATTAATTAATTTAATGGTATAGAATTTCCATCCTTATTTTCCTGATATCGATTTGATAATTCTTGATATTTTTTTTTAATTTCGTTTAGTTGATTTAAAATTTTTTCTTTTTTTGAAGAAGGTAAATTTTCAATAAGTAAATTAATATTATGACTTTTCCAGTAGGAATTTTCTTTATTGTATTCTCCATCATTAATTTTAAATACTTCTTTGAGTATATTTAAATCATGTGGAATATTAAATTCATCATTTGTGGCAGTATATGGAAATAAATAATAAAAATTATCAAATCCAGAAAATGTGATTGCACTCAAACACATACTGCAAGGCTCATGTGAACTTAAGAACATGCAGTCTTTTTCCTTTGGTCTTGTATTTGAATCTAATTCATAAAATTTTTTAAGAGTATGCATCTCACCATGCCACAATGGATTTTCTATTTCATTGTTTGTTTCTGCAACTACAAGAGATAAATCTTTTTTTTTAATTACTGCGGCACCAAATATTTTACTACCTTTGCCAACACCTTGTTCAGTTAAGGGTAAAACTTCTTTTAAAAATATATTTAGTATCTTTTCTAGCGCTTTTTCATTCATATGCTTGAACCATCAAATAAAGAACACAATTGTTACTATAATTAAACTTAAAAGTAATAAGAAATGAATTATTTATACAACTTAAAAGTTAATAATTTGTAAAACAAAAAATGTTAATTTAAACTTATGTTAAAATTAAAATCAGTAATAAGTCTTGTAATTATATTAATTTTTTTTTCAGGGTGCCAAACTGTTAAAGATAAAACAGATGCTATTGTTGAAAAGGAAAATGAAAAATTAAGTAAATTTCTAGGAAAATCAGCTAGTGAACTTCAGATGGAGCTTGGAAAACCAGACGAAGACTTTAAAAATGCTAAAGGCAATTTCGAGTTTGTTTATAATAGCAAAAAATACCTTGTTCCATGTGAACGTAGGTTTGAAATAAATTCAGAAAATATAGTTGTGGGTTTTGTTTCAAACGGTTGTTTTTAAAATTTATTAATTGAAATAAATCTGCTCATTATAGGTTTTTTTCATTATCTAAAGTAGAGTTCTTCTAAACTAATCAGTTTTTTTATATTAATTCATAGCCAATAATGTAACGTCTATTTAGTTAACGACGGAGGTTATATGGCTTCAAGAAAAACAAAAGCGGGCTCTACAAACAGTCCGGATAAAAAACTTCCATTAAATAAATCCATACCTTTAGGAATTCAGCACGTACTAGCAATGTTTGCTGGTAATATAACGGTTCCTATTATTGTGGCTGGAGTTTTTGGTCAAACGCCTGAACAAAAAATATTTTTGATTCAAATGGCTTTGTTTGTTGCGGGAGTTGCAACAATTATTCAAACAGTTGGATACAAAGAAATTGGTGCAAGACTTCCAATTGTTCAAGGAACAAGTTTCGCGTTTATACCAATTATGCTACCATTTAAAGCAGCAGGATTAGGAGCTGTATTTACAGCAGCGTTCATAGGAGGAATTTTTCAAATTTTTATTGGAAAAGTTTTAAAACCAATAAGACATCTATTCCCACCATTAGTCACTGGTATAGTTGTGCTAATGATTGGATTTAGTTTGCTTAAAGTTGGTTTTATGTATGCTGGTGGAGGTGGATGGTTAATGAATAATAAACCTGAAATCTTTGCAAATGCAAATCATTTAACAGTTGCTTTCACAGTGTTTATAGTTGCTATCTTTTTTAATCTTAGAGGTAAAGGGATGGCTTCTGCAGGATCAATTTTAATTGGAATAGTAGCCGGCTTCATAGTTGCAGCTGCACTAGGAATGGTTAACTACGGAAAAATTGCTTCTGCATCATGGTTTGCATTTCCAATGCCACTTCAATATGGAATTGATTTTGTACCTGGTGCAATAATTCTAATGTTGTTTATGTCAGTTGTTACAACAATTGAAACAATCGGAGATATAAGTGCTACGACAATGGGTGGCGCTAAACGAGAGGCAACAGATAAAGAAATATCAGGTGGAATTATGGCAGATGGTGTTGGTACTGCATTTGGTGCAATATTTAATGCGATGCCAAATACATCTTATTCGCAAAATGCTGGACTAGTTGCGTTTACAGGAGTTGTAAGTAGACACGTTGGAACTATAGCTGGAATAGTTTTGGTTCTTATGGGATTATTTCCAAAATTAGGTGGAATAATTGCAGCGATGCCAGAGTCTGTGATAGGTGGAGCAGCAATTATTATGTTTGGTATGATTGTAGCTGCTGGTATTAAATTGATTTCAAGGGCAGAAATGGATCAAAGAAATTTATTAATCTTGGCTCTTTCTTTGTCTTTTGGAATTGGAATGTCATTGTTACCAGACTTTGTGAAAAATATTCCAGATTTTGGAATAAGTTTAAAATTACTATTAACAACTGGACTTATACCTGCTGGATTACTAGCATTTGTTTTGAATGCTATAATGGCAAAGAAATAATTAATTTAAACTTGTGGGGAGAAATCCCCACAAGCAAGGTTTAAGACTTATTTAATTTCAATAAGCTTCTTTTTTTTATGTTCTGGAATTATTCTTTCACAAGATATTGTTAAAAGACCATCTTTAAGCTCAGCACCATTAACTTTTACATCATCAGCTATGGTGAATGATCTTGCAAATTGTCTTTGAGAAATACCTTTATGAATAATTTCTCCATTAACATCACTGTCCTCAGACTTATTAACTTGTTTTGTTCTTACGGTTAATAAATTGTCCTCGAATTCAACTTCAACGTCTTTTTTGCTAAAGCCAGCCAATGCTACTTCAATTGCATAGTTGTCTTTACCTGTCTTTCGGATGTTGTAAGGTGGATAATTTGACTGCATCGTCAAATTGCCATTTCCCAACATATTTTCGAATTGGTCAAACATATCATCAAAACCAATTGAAAAAGGTCTAAGCGAGTTAAATATAGATAGATCCTTACTTGTCATAATATCCTCCTTTGTTAAGCAAGTTTATTTATGTAAGCCCCATTAGGCGACTTACTGTGTTTATATGGGAATTAATTTGTTTTTTTCAAGATTGAATATGTACTAAATTTTTTTAGAAATCTTTAATGCAAATGCATAGTCAATAGCAATTTCTTCTATTGCCCCATCTCTTCCAGATTTTCCACCATGACCAGCATTCATTTCAGTTTTTAAAAGAAGTAAATTATTATCTGTTTTATAGTCTCTAAGTTTTGCTGTGAACTTTGCAGGTTCATCAAATAAAACTCTATTATCACTTAAACTTGTTGTAATAAAAATATGTGGATAATCCATTTTTTTTATATTGTTGTAAGGCGCATATGAAAAAATATAATCAAAGTGTTCTTTATTCTCTTTTGCATTTCCAAATTCGTCAAATTCTCCTACTGTTAGAGGTAAAGAATGATCTAGATTTGTTGTTAAAGAATCTACAAAAGGTACAGCCATAATTATACCTAAAAACAATTCAGGAGATTGATTGACTACAGCTCCCATCAATAATCCCCCAGCTGATCCACCCATGCCAATAATATTTCCTTTTGACGTATAATTATTTTCGATCAAATATTTTGCTGCGTAAATATAATCTTCAAAAGTATTTTTTTTATTTGTTAATTTTCCCTCTTTCCACCATTTCATACCTTTTTCCATACCACCTCTGATATGAGCTGTAGCCCAAATTATATCTCTATTTATAAGACTTAGTCTTGTAGAAGAAAAACTTGGGGACATAGAATTTCCATAAGACCCGTATCCATACAATAAAACATTTGCAGACCCATCAATTTTTGTTTTTTTGTGTCTAGTAATTGTTAATGGAACCATCCTCCCATCATGAGATTTAAACTCAACTCTCTCAACAATATAGTCATCTCTATTATGACCAGATGGGATCTCTTGTTCTTTAACAAGTTCTTTAGATTTTGTTGCTAAATTATATCTAAATACTCTAGAAGGAGTTTTAGGTGATGAATATCCTAAATGAACTTCATCAGTATTTCTATCTTTTTGAGTTAAGCTTACTCCTGGAACATAAACAGATTCATCAGAAAAAATTAATTCTTCTTCTACATTTTTAGAAAGATTTTTGACAAATAATTTATCTAGTGCATCTGATGTTTCACCACGAATAATCCAATTTTTAAGAAATGTTAATCCACCAATTAAAACCTCATCTTTTGCTGGAATATATGTTTTCCAATTTTGATTTTCTAAATTGTCACAAATATCGATTTTAAAGTCTTCAGCATTTTTATTTGTATGATTATAAAATTTACCATCCCATGAATTAACAGAATACAGAACACCTCTTTCTCTTTTAATAATAAGTTTTGGAGATGGATTTAATTCATCTGATTTAAAGTAATATTGCTCCGAGGTATTATGGTCAGAAGTATTTATAAAAAAATATTTTTCATCTGAGCTTTTCCCAATTCCCACTGTAAAAGCTTCACTTTTCTCCTCAAATATTAATTCATCTTTGCCATCAAAATCTCCTATTTTGTGCCTGTATATTGTTCTTGCTCTATGATTTTCATCAAGTTTAGAATAAAAAATATATTTATCATCTAAACTAAATGTTATTCCTCCAGATGTTTCTGAAATTTCTTTTGAAATAATTTTGTTTGTTTTTATATCTCTTAAATAAATTGTATAATATTCAGAACCTTTAAGATCTAAAGAGTATCCAAGATATTTATCATTATTACTTACTTCTAAATCTCCAACTCCAAAATATTCAGTTTTAAGTTTTTCTTTTTCTTTATCTCCATTCCATATTTCCTCAATATATTCTGAACCAATTTTTTTTCTAAGTTTTATAGAATAATTTCCTTTTGTTGTAGTCTTTGTCCAGTATTCATAGGTATGATCTTTATAGGGTAAAGATTCATCATCTAATTTAATTCTTCCTTTAATTTCATCAAATAATTTTTTTTGAATATCTTTAGTATCTTTTAGATGATGATCTGTATAAGCATTTTCATCTTCTAAATAATTTTTTACCTCAGGATCTAACTTACTTTTATCTTTAAGGACTTCTAAAATATTATCTTGATGAATCCAGCTGTAATTGTCTTCCCAATCAATATTGTGACAAGTTTTTATCTCTAGTTTTTTTTTAAGTTGTGGTACTTTCATCTAATAAGGAAATATATGAATATTATTATTTATCTACTTGTAATTTTAGTCACCTTATATTTTTTATTAAGATGGTGGTCAAATATTTCTCCAAAAAAAATGTCAAAAGGAGTGAGGCTGATAACTATTTTATTATTGGCTTTATTAGCAGTTTTATTTGCTATTGGTGGAAAATTTTTACTTACGTTGCCATTAACTCTTGCAAGTCTTGCCTTAGTTAAACTTAAAGGTTTATCTTTGATTCAACTACTTTCCCTTTATAGGCTTATTCAAACGTTGAGAAATTCTGGAAGATTTTCTTTCAATCAATATCAAAATAATAATTCTTCATCATTATCGATATCTGAGGCGTATAAGATTTTAAATTTAGATATTAATAAAAAACCAACCAAAGAAATTGTTAATAAAGCTTATCAAAAAATTCAAAAAAAAATACACCCAGATATATCTCCTGAAACATCAAGACTTTCTGCGATAGTTAATGAGGCTAAGGAAATTGTATTAAAAGATATTAGTTAATTTTTTAATTTATTAATTATTTCAACTACATCACTAATTAAAATTGAGTTTGGATCCGCATTAGTACCATGGGTTATTTCATCAATCTCATATCCATCAGGAACTATTCTATAATAGTTCGCGCTATAGTCTGTATATGCTTTTGGAGCGTCTAAGAGAAATACAATACTTTTTTTTCCACACTGTGAAACAACATGTGAACCAAATGAATCATTTCCAACATACATATCCGAAATACCAAGGTATGGAATTAAATCATATATTCTTTTGTTACTTAAAGTTAAAAAATTTTTTCTCTTTAATTTAGATAAAATCTGATTTTCAATTTCTTTTTCATTCGGACCACATAAAATAAAAAAAAAATAATCATCTAGTTCATTTAACTTATTTATTAAATTAGCATAATTGCTTGACCCCCATCTTGTAGTTGGACCAGACGAACCCGCACCAATTACTATTTTGTAACTATTACTATTTAGTTCTTCTTTGACTTTTTTGATTCTGTCTTTATCGATAAAAAAGTTGGTTTCACTGGGACAATTTTCAATATTAAGAAAATTTTCTGTTAACTCTTTTGCTGATTTAACTAGGTGTAAATTTTTTTTGTTTTTAGATTTATATGACCATATGTTTTTAATACCGGCTATTTTTGCTGCAAAATATAATCTTAAACTTGGATAATAAATTAATAAATTTTGAAAATGAAATTGTTTAAGAAACTTACTAAGATTAAAAATGTCTAAAAGTTTTTTGTGATATTTATCTAAATAATAAACATCCTCAATTAGTGGATCATCAGCCAATGCTTCTTTTAAATTTTTACAAAGAGTTATGATAGTTACTGGCCCATGTTTTTTGGCAATTTGATGACAATAGGAAAGATGAAGTAAATTTGCACCCAAGCCAATATAACTTAAATAGATACCTGTTTTCATAAACTTTTATACATTTTTTTAATTAATTTTTTTCCAAAAATATTAAATTTGAAATTATGTTTATTTTTTAAATGTAAAGAATATTTATTTGATCCAATTAAGAATTTATTTTCTTTCTTTCTAAAAAATTTTTTGCTAATTGAAGAATATTTTCGATAATCCAATTTGTTAAGATTATAAGCTGTTTTAATTATTTCAATGCCAGAAAGTTTTTTTCCTGCTGAAATAATATAATCTTTAGATTTTAAGTTAGATGTGAGGAATATTGCTTTAACTACATCAGTAATCCAAGAATAATCTCTAAATGTATTTAAATTCCCAACAATAATCTTTTTTTTATTTTTAGCTCCCAAACAAACTTTTTTGATAAAAAAATCATTTTTTCTTAATGGGGATTCAATTTGCATAAATATCAAATTTGATAAATTTAATCCATATTTTCTATATATTTTCATTAATTTAAATACTTTTTGCTGAGCTTTGATATATGGGTTGTCATTTGAAGATAATTTACAATTTAAATCAATAAGTCCGTTTCGTGGTGAAAATATATAACCTGAGTTAGCTTTAAAAAATTTAGTATCTAATTTTTGACTTTTTAAAATATCTAAGAAATTTTTCGTACCGTCATAATGTGAACTTAAAGTTTCTTTTTTATTTTTAATACTTTTCGTTAAGGAGCTTTGTCCACTAAAATAGAAAATTTTATTTGGCTTATATTTATTAATAATATTTTTAATTTGATTTTTGTTACTTGTATTAAGTTTTTCAAATTTAATTTTATGTTTTATTTTGAGATATTTGTAATTAATAAATTTTTTATTTACTGATCTTGAAGTTACAATTACTTTTTCGTTTTTTTTCAAAAGTTCAGCTGATAAATAGGCGCCTAATACACCTGAACCAATAATCAAGTTTACTCTTTTATTCATTATTTTTTTAATTATTATATGTTTTAAAAAATATATGAGTTTAATAAAAGGAATATATGCAGCGTCAATGTCAGT
The DNA here is from genome assembly GCA_902597515.1 of uncultured Pelagibacteraceae bacterium. Taxonomy (GTDB): domain Bacteria; phylum Pseudomonadota; class Alphaproteobacteria; order Pelagibacterales; family Pelagibacteraceae; genus Pelagibacter. Next base: position 2,096 of record CACJYB010000018.1, on the reverse strand, counting down.
GTTAAATGATGATTTAACACTAAATGTTGAAAAAACAATTAAACACGCAGAAATGGTTATTGATAATGGTTGTCATGGAGCAGCTATTTTTGGAAGCACTGGACAGGCTCAACTTATACCTATCTCTGAAAAAATTAATTTGTTGAATCATCTCACTTCAAGCAAACACCAAGAAAAGTATATTATTGGCACTGGTTTAAATTCTTTAGGTGAAACAATTAATTTGATGAGAGTTTCTAAATCTTTAGGTTTTAATAGATTCTTAATTATGCCACCTGCTTACTATAAATATGGAGATAAAGAGGTAATAGAATTTTATAGCAAAATAGTAGAAGTAATTTCTAATTGTGAAATTGTACTATATAATTTTGAAAAACTATGTGGTTATAAGTTTAGTATTGAGTGTATTGAAGAGTTAGTTAAAAAATATCCAAAAAATATTATTGGAGTAAAAGATAGTTCTTACAATCTTTTTGAAAACTTAAAAATTGATAATTTTTCAGTTTTACCTGGATCAGAGTCTAAATTATTTAAAGGACTTCAATTAGGTTGTTCAGGAATTATTACAGCTACCTGTAATGCTACTTCTGTACTGGCAAGAAAAGTATACGATGATTTTAATGATGGAAACGATCAGACAGTAAACCAAATTCTTTGTGATGTAAGAGCTGAATTTGAAAAATATAATTTAATCTCAGGTTTACATACATACTTTAGTAAAAAAGAAATGTATTATAAAAATCTTTTACCACCACTTAGTATTTTAAATGCTAAAGAAGAGACGGATTTAATTAATAATTTAGAGAAATTAAAGTTTTCAATTAAAAATACAAAGGCGGCTTAGATGCAACTGGCTAGATTTTTAAATAATGTTTTTAAAAAAGATGGATTTATATTAGTTGATGCTAATTCAAAAAGTTACATTATTGGAAATCCAAAAAGTGAAAACCCAATAAAAGTTAAAATTTTAAATAAAAATCTTCATTATAAATTATTGTTTCATCCTGATTTATATTTTGGCGAAGCTTATACAGATGGCGAAATAACTATTGAGAATGGAACATTAACTGATTTTTTGGATCTTTCTTTAATGAATTTTGGAAGAGGAGACTTAAATTTTTTTAGTTATTTAATTAATAGATTAAGAGGTTCTTACAGATATTTAACTAATTTTAATTTTATAAAAAAATCTAAGATGAATGTTTCGCATCATTATGATATTTCGGATGATCTTTATGATTTATTTTTGGATCCTAAAAGACAATATTCATGTGCATATTTTAAAAATGAAACAGATACATTGGAAACTGCTCAAAATAATAAAATTCAACATATAATAAAAAAACTCAATATAAAACCAAATCAAAAAGTTTTAGATATCGGATGTGGATGGGGTTCTCTAGCAATAGATATTGCAAAAAGTGCTAACTGTGAGGTAACAGGCATTACACTTTCAGAAAATCAATTTAATTACTGCAAGAAAAGAGCAAAAGAACTTAATTTAGAAAATCAATTAAACTTTAAGTTAATGGATTATAGAGAGCTCAATGAAAAATTTGATAGAATAGTAAGTGTTGGGATGTTTGAGCATGTAGGAAGAAAATTTTATAAAAAATTTTTTTCACAAGTTGAAAAACTTTTAAAAAATGATGGGGTATCATTAATTCATACTATAGGATCAGTTAATCCACCAAGAGATCCACATCCATGGATTACTAAGTATATTTTTCCAGGAGGTTATACTCCTAGTTTAAGCGAAGTAACAACACCGATTGAAAAAGCAGGCTTAATTGTTTCAGATATTGAGGTTTTAAGACTCCATTACTCACATACACTAAGACATTGGAAAGAAAATTGCATTCGAAATAAAGACAAAATAATTCAAATGTTCGATGAAAGATTTTTTAGGATGTGGGAATTTTATCTTGCTGGTTGTGAGATGGCATTTAAATGGGGTGATCAAGTTGTATACCAATTTCAATTAACAAAGAATTATTCTTCTACACCTGTTACAAGAGACTATATTTATCAATAAATAATTGGTAGAAATTAACTCTCTTAAAATGAAAAAAAAGAAAAAAAAAATAAAAAAAAGC
>CACJYB010000017.1 GCA_902597515.1 uncultured Pelagibacteraceae bacterium | reverse complement strand
TTCATAAACCTGATGAAGGTGAAATAGTAATCGAAGGTAAAAAAACTGTTTTTGACTCACCAAAAGATGCTTTGGATATGGGAATTGGAACGGTTTACCAAGACTTAGCTTTAGTTCCATTAATGAGTGTTACAAGAAACTTTTTTATGGGAAGAGAACCATTAAAGGGACCGCCATTTTTAAAAACTTTTGATATTGAAAAAGCAAACCAAATTGCTGCAGAGAGAATGGGTCAAATTGGAATTGACGTAAGAGATCCTTCGCAAGCTGTAGGAACAATGTCTGGAGGTGAAAGACAATGTTTAGCAATATCAAGAGCTATATATTTTGGAGCAAAAGTTTTAGTTTTAGATGAACCAACTTCTGCATTAGGTGTCCATCAAGCCTCAATGGTTTTAAAATATGTTGTAAAAGCAGCTTCGCAAGGATTAGCTGTAATTTTAATTACACATAACGTTCATCATGCATATCCAGTTGGAAATAGTTTTACAGTTCTAAATAGAGGTAAAAGTTTAGGAACTTTTAATAAAAAAGATATTAGTCGTGAGGAGCTTTTAGGGATGATGGCTGGTGGTGAAGAGCTTGATAAGCTTGAAGTTGAACTTGAAGAAATGAATAGGATTAACAATTAATCTTAAGCTTCATATAGTGTAGGGAACATTTCTCCCTCAACAGGATCTCCGTTTTTATAACCTGCTTCTTGCATTGCTTTCCTATAATTAAAACTTGTCCAATCACCATCATAACTTATTTTTGCATCCTCTTTGGAAACTCTTAATGTATATCGGCTTAAAGTTTTATCAGGAATACTCTCATTCAAACTTCCATGTAGTGTTCTCATATCGAAAACTACTGCATCTCCTAATTCGCAATCCCATTCTAAAAACTCATATTTATCTTTATTTCCTAATATATCAGGAGGTAATTCATATTTTTTTCCATTTACTATACATTCATTACCTTCAATTTTATGTCCATCCTTAAACAAAACTCTCAAAAAAAATTTATTCCATAAATGTGAACCCCTCACCCAAACAACTCCCTCATTTTTTTTTGTCGGTTGAAGTGGAAGCCACAAAACACACATTGTTCCATCCATATCAAAATAACTGATATCGTGGTGAAAAGGTGTTGAAGATTTTGATCCTGCCTCTCTCAAAAACCAATTATCCATTACTAAATTAATTTTTTTTGCAGACATTAATTCTGCGGCTATCTGTGCATAAGGTGATTTATAAACAAATTCTTTAAATTCAGGAATTAAATGCCAAGTCCAGTAATCCTCTAGATAAGCTGGAACATTTTTTTTAGTTGTGTGAGATTTAAATCTAGGACTAGGATTAGAAATATCTTTTTCTATACCTGTCTTAAGTTTATTAATCCAATTAATATCGAATTTGTTTTTTAGAAATATTGCGCCATCTTCTTTAAATTTAGTTATTTCATTTTTGGTTAGAATTTTGTTCATAATAATAAAAGTTAAGTTTTATGGTATTTTAATGCATTAAAGTGTCTAGTAACAGTTGAAATTATTATATTTAAAATCCACATAACTAATATTTGATTTTTTCATTAATTATTTTTCTTCTATAATGTTACTTTACAATTAGGAGGTAACTATGGCTAAATTTATAGTAATGGGCAATTATACAGCTCAAGCTTTTAAAGGATTTATAGGTAATCCGGACCAAGACAGAGCTGCAGCAGCTACTGCTTTATCAGAGGCAGTAGGAGGAAAGATGGAATCTTTTATGATCACAAGAGGAGCTTATGATTTTGTAGGAGTTGTGAGTGGTAGTATTGGATTTGAAGGTGCAGCAGCAGTTAAGCTAGCAGTTGAAGCTTCTGGAGCTATAACAAATTTTACCATATTAGAGGAAATGGATATGGGTAAAGCTGCAGGCATGGCATCAAAAGCTATGGCTAATTATAAACCAGCAGGTTAAAGCTAGATTTTAAGTTAATTCTATCATGATTAATTTTATTAATTATGATAGCTTTAACTTAAATGAAAATATTAAGAGATAGTTTTGGTAGGTCTTTTCCTTATATAAGACTTTCGATTACCGATGTATGTAATTTTAAGTGTGGGTATTGTCTACCCAATGGTTATCAAGTTGATAAGAGCGATAATAGAAAATTTCTTCACTTAGAGGAAATTAGACGTCTAGCAAAAGTTTTTTCAAAATTAGGTGTATGCAAAATTAGACTTACTGGAGGCGAACCAACAGTAAGAAAAGATTTTTTTGATATAATCAAGATCTTAAAAAATGAAGCTGGTATAAAAAAAGTTGTAATTACCACAAACGGTTATCATTTAGATGAAAAAGCAAAGATGTTAGTAGATAGTGGCTTAAACGGCATTAATATTAGCATTGATAGTCTAGATAGAAATACATTTAAAAATGTTACAGGTCATGATCGATTACCAGAGATTTTAAAAGGAATTAACATCCTACAAGATTTAAATTTTGAAAATATTAAGATTAATGCAGTTCTTTTAAATGGAATAAATGCATCAGAAAAAGATTTTGAGTCTTGGGGAGAATTTATAAAGAAGAATAAAGTAGATTTTCGATATATAGAACTAATGCAAACAGGTGATAACCTAGATTATTTTAAAAAATATCATGTATCTTCAAAAATTTTCAAAGAATACTTAAATAAAAATAATTGGATTTATCAAACCTTAGGTAAAGATGCAGGGCCGTCACTAAATTATATCAATCCAGAATACAAAGGGAAATTTGGAATTATAGCGCCCTACTCTAAAGATTTTTGTAGAAGCTGTAACAGATTAAGAATTACATCAAGAGGAGATCTTAGATTATGCCTATTTGGAAATACTGGAATAAGTATAAGACATTTATTACAAAAAGATGATCAAATTGAAGAATTACAAGATCTTATAACGGGTCAAATGAAATTTAAAAAAGAATCTCACCATTTGGAACTAGGCGAAACTGGTTTAACTAAAAATTTATCTACCACGGGTGGCTAATGTCAAAATTAAAAATTATAAATCAAGAAGAACTTAAAGATTGGGCAAAAGAAATATTTCAAAAAAACTCTTTTAATATGGTTGATGTTTCTTCAAAAAAAGAAACTTTTAGAAGAGCACTTGCGTCAGGTAAAATTTATGTTGGAAAAGAGGTTTTTGATCTAATTAAAAATAAGAAGATGCCTAAAGGAGATCCTATTACTTTAGCTGAGGTGTCAGCTGTGTTGGGTGTAAAAAAAACAAGTGAACTTATTCCTCTATGTCACCCACTTCCAATTGACCATACGGCTACTAAAATAATTATGAATGAATTAGACAGTTCATTAGAAGTTTTTTGCGTAGTTTCTGCGGTAGCAAAAACAGGTGTTGAAATGGAAGCTATAATGGGTGTTAACTCTGCCTTAATCACAATTTACGATTTAAGCAAAATAGTAAATCCACATCTTAAAATTGATAACGTAAAATTATTAATTAAAGAAGGTGGAAAAAGTGGATTATGGAAAAACCCTGATGGTCTCCCAGATTTTTTAAAAAATATTTTTTAATGAAAATATCAGTTGAACTATTTGGCGCAGCTAGAGAATTTAGTACTAAATCCCATTTAGACTTTGAATTAATTGAAAATTCCTCAATAAAAGATCTTAGAAACCAAATGATAGAGTTTATTGATATAAATTTTAAAGGAAATGAAACTTTTAAAAAAATTATTAAATCATCAGCTTTTTGTTCGTCTGATGATAAAATTGTCTCAGACAATTATAAAATAGTTAAAAAACAAAACTTTAGCATTATACCTCCTATAGGAGGCGGTTAATGCTACATACTAAAATTATTGATGCTTCAAACAATGAGAAGATAGAGATTTCAAAAGCAGAAAATTTTCTAAATCAATCGAAATTTGGCGCTGTAATATATTTTGTTGGGACTGTAAGAGATTTAAATGAAAATAAAACAGTTACTGGAATTACCTATGATGCCAAAGAAAGTATGGTTATAAAAAGTTTTGAAGAAATTTATGAAGAAGCTGATAACAAGCTAAATATTAAAGAAAAAGCAGTATTTATTGAGCATGTTAAAGGATATGTGGGTTTAAAAGAAAAAAGCATCATTATTGGTGTAGCTTGTAAACATAGAGATCAAGCTTTTGTGTTATCTAGATATATAATTGAAGAAATTAAAAAAAGATCTCCTATTTGGAAAAAAGAACATTATGAAAATGAGGACAGTGAGTGGCTAAAAGGAATATCTCTAAATAATTAAAATGATAAAATTTAAAAATTCAGAAATTACACCAGAGAATATTTATAAAAAAAGAAGATCTTTCATTAAATCTGTAGGTCTCGGTGCAAGCACATTAGCAATGTCTAGTATACCCTTTTTAAATAAATCTTTAGCAAGTGAGAGAGATAAATTAACGAGTTATAAAGACATAACGACTTATAATAATTATTATGAGTTTGGAACATCAAAGAGCGATCCATATAGAAACTCTCAAATATTCAAAACAACTCCTTGGGATATAGCTATTGAGGGTGAAGTTGAAAAACCAATAAAATTATCTATGGAAGAAATCTCAGAAATGTTTATTTCTGAAGAAAGAATATATCGATTAAGATGTGTTGAGGGTTGGTCTATGGTTATTCCATGGATGGGCTTTTCTTTGAGCAAATTACTATCAAAAGTAAATCCAACTAATAAAGCAAAATTTGTTGAATTTGAAAGTGTATATGACCCTGCACAAATGAAAGGTCAAAGATACCCTGTTTTAAACTGGCCTTACAATGAAGGTTTAAGAATTGATGAAGCCATGCATCCTTTGACAACAGTTGTGACAGGTTTATATGGTAAAAAACTGCCTAATCAAAACGGAGCACCACTAAGAATTTTTATTCCATGGAAGTATGGTTTTAAAAGCGCAAAAGCTATTGTTAAAATTAAATTTGTTGAAAACATGCCTACCTCATCATGGATGTGGGCTTCACCTAGAGAGTATGGATTTTACTCAAATGTTAACCCTAATGTTGATCACCCAAGATGGTCTCAAGCAACTGAAAGAATAATAGGTGAAGGTGTTTGGGCACCTAGAGTAAAGACCTTAATGTTTAATGGTTATGGAGATGAAGTTGCAAGTCTCTATAGCGGTATGGATTTAAAAAAAAATTTCTAAATTAAATTGAGAAGATATTCTAAAACTCTAGTTTTTTTTCTCTCTCTTTGGCCAATTTATGTGATTTCTTATCAAATAATTTTTAATCAACTAGGTCCAGAGCCTGTTGATAGAATCATAAATCACTTTGGAGAATGGACTTTGATATTTATTCTTTTAACTCTTTCAATGACACCGCTTAAGCAAATCACAAAATCAGTAGAGTGGATCAAGTTTAGAAGAATGCTTGGTTTGTTTACTTTTTTTTATGCATCTATTCATATGTTAAGTTATGTTGGTCTTGATTACAGATTTGATTTTGAGCCTCTGATAAATGATGTCTTAAAAAAGAAGTTTATCTTTATAGGATTTTCAGCTTGGCTATTATTAATTCCACTTGCTATAACCTCATCTGAGAGAATGGTTAGACTGTTAAAACAAAATTGGAAAAAAATTCATAGATTAATTTATATAATTGGGATTTTTGGTGTACTTCATTATATTTGGCTATCAAAGACAATATTTTTTAAACCACTAATATTTTTAATACTTTTAATTGTTCTTTTACTTTTTAGGATTAAAATTACTAAATCAGCTTTTAAAATCTGAAACTTTATCAAAATCTTTAAAGGATTTAAGGCTGCTTGTATTAATAAAATTTGTTCTATTTTTAAGCCTTTTAACCATAAATTTTGCTCCAAACTGACCTTTAATATTTTTAAATTTTTTTATCAAAGAAATATCAAAACCAATGGGATTACCTAGTCTATTTTTATAATTTAATGCATGGACTAAAAATTTTTTAGTTTTTATAGATCTGCAAATTTTATTTATATCTGATAGTTTAACAAATGGCATATCTGACTGAGCTACAATAAAACCATCGTCGTTTTTAGATACTTTTTTTAATCCCACTTTTATAGAAGAGGCCATTCCTTTTTTGTAGTTTTTGTTATAAGTAAAAATAATCTTTTTATTTTTTTTAATTATTTTTTTTACTTCTTTAAATTGATGACCAAGAACTATAACAATTTTATTTGCTTTACTTTTTTTTAATACATTTAGTGAATAATTAATTAGAGGTTTTTTTTTATATAACTTAATAAGTTTATTTTCTGATTTCATTCTTTTAGATAGGCCAGCAGCAAGTAATATAACTTTAATCACTTTTTATAAGTTTGTGATACTAATTGGGCTATAATAGATAAAGCAATTTCTGGAGCAGATTTGCCACCGAGCTTAATACCAATTGGTCCATGAATTGAACTAATTTGATCATTAGTAAATCCAGCCTCACTTAATCTTTGACATCTATTTTCGTGAGTTTTTTTACTGCCAAGTGCCCCAATGTAATAAAATTTATTTTTTAATGCGTATTGCAAAGCAGGATCATCTATTTTTGGATCATGTGTTAAAGCTATTAAGGCTGTACTTGAATTTGTTTCAATTTCTTCAAAAGCTTCTTTTGGCCACTTGTTAATAACTTTAATATCAGGAAATCTTTGCTCAGATGCAAAATATCCTCTTGGATCTATGATACTAATTTCAAAATTTAAACTTTTTGCAAAATCAACTAAATATTGTGCAATATGCACAGCCCCAACAACAATTACTTTTATTGGTTTTATATACGTTTCAATAAATATCTCTGAATTTTCTATAACACCGTTTTTTTTTGATTTAAAAAAATTTTCTATTTCACCAGCATATTTTGAAAATTCTCCTTTTGGAGAAGTGCCAGGTAAATATATTTCACTATCACCATTTTCTAAATTTGTAAGAATTGCAAACTCAGTTTTTGATGATTTTTTTTTTAATATTTCTTCAAGTGTTTTAATTTTCATTAGTGTATCTGCTCAATATATACCGCTATCTCTCCGCCACATGCTAGACCCACTTCCCACGCGCTCTCATTTGAAACTTTAAATTCTATTTTTTTACAAGGCTTGTTGTCTTTAATTAGTGATAGACATTCGCTTACAACTGCAGACTCCACACATCCTCCAGAAACTGATCCTGAAAAATCTCCTTTTTCGTTCACAATCATTCTGCTACCAACTTGTCTAGGTGATGATCCCCAGGTTTGAATTACTGTTGCTAAAACTACTTTTTGATTAGCATTGATCCAATCTTGAGCTTCGTCTAATATTTTCTCATCAAATGAATTTTTCATCTGATAAAATATAGTTTTTAACTAACAAGCATCAACGGCTTTTTTAGCCTGAGTGACAACTAAACTAGCTCTAAATTCTGCAGAAGCATGCATATCAGAGTTCATTTCTGAACTATCTAGATCCATTCCATCTATTGAAGAAGAGGAAAAATTACCCGATAGAGCTTTCGACATTTCTTTATCATTATAAACACATGATTTTGCACCAGTAACTGCAACGTTTACATCGCCTTTATGTTTAGCCACATATACTCCAACGATTGCATATCTAGATGCAGGATTAGGATGTTTTTGATAGCTAGATTTTTCTGGTATTTGAAATTCTATAGCTTCAATTAACTCACCCTTTTTTAAAGCTGTCTCAAACATTCCTTTAAAAAACTTTGCCGCTTCAATTTTTCTTTCGTTCGTATGTATTGTTGCGTTTAAAGCGATACAGGCTGATGGATAATCAGCTGATGGATCGTTATTTGCAATTGAACCACCTATCGTTCCTCTATTTCTTACTTGTGGATCACCAATTCCTTCAGCCAAACTAGACAATGATGGAATTGCTTTTTTAACATCTTTAGAATTTGAAACTTCAACATGTTTAGTTGCAGCTCCTATTGTAACTGATTTGCCACTTACTTTTATACCACTTAATTTTTTAATATTTTTTATATCAATTAAATCTTTGTAAGTAGCTAATCCTAATTTCATTGAAGGAATAGTAGTCATGCCTCCTGCTAAAAAAGCAGAACTAGATGAAGCAAGTTTAGATGCCTCTTTACTATCTTTTGCTGAATGATAATTAAAATCTTTCATAAACCTCCTATGCTGCTTTTGCGTTAGATTTTTTTAGATTTTTACAAGCCTTCCACACTTTTTCAGCTGTAGCTGGCATAGTAACCTCTTGTCCACCTAAGGCATCAATTACAGCATTCATCACAGTAGGTGGTGCTGCTATTGCTCCCGCTTCTCCACAACCTTTAACTCCTAAAGGATTTGTGGTTGCATGTGTACAAGTATAACCAATGTTAAACTCAGGAAAATTATCTGCACGTGGCATCGTATAATCCATATAAGATCCAGTCATCAACTGACCTGTTTCATCATACTCTGCATTTTCATACAATGCTTGACCAATACCTTGAGCAAGACCACCATGAACTTGTCCTTCGACAACCATTGGATTAATTATTCTTCCAAAATCATCGCAAGCTGTATATTTTTCAAGCTTAACATGACCTGTTTCAGGATCTATCTCAACTTCTGCAATATGTGTTCCTGCTGGAAAAGAAAAGTTTGAAGGATCATAGAAAGAAGTTTCTTTTAATCCAGGTTCATCACCTTCTGGCAATGGAGATTTCATTTCATCTCTTACACCAGGTAAATAACAAGCAAAAGCTACTTCTCCTATTGTTTTCTTTTTATTTGATTTAGAAACAATAAATTCTCCGTCTTTGAACTCAACATCTTCTGGATTTGCCTCTAACATTTTAGCTGTAACTCTTTTACCTTTTTCAACTATTTTTTTACAAGCATTGACGATAGCAATACCACCAACAGCTAAAGATCTAGAACCGTATGTTCCCATACCGAATGTTCCTTTGTCTGTGTCGCCATGAACGATATCTATATTTTCTATTGGAACACCTAATTCATCTGCTGCTATTTGAGCAAAAGTTGTTTGGTGACTTTGTCCATGACTATGTGAACCTGTGTAAACAGTCACTTGTCCAGTTGGATTGAATCTAACTTCTGCAGATTCCCACAATCCAACACCACATCCTAATGACATTACAGCAGCTGAAGGAGCAATACCGCACGCTTCAAAATATGAGGTAACACCAATTCCTCTAAGTTTTCCTTTAGCCTCAGACTCTTTTCTTCTCGCCTCAAAACCTTTGTAATCTGCCATCTGTTTTGCCTTTTCCATTCCAGCAACATAATCACCAGAATCTACTGTATGAACTAAAGTTTGTTTAAAAGGAAATGCTGTAGGGAAATTTTTAATTCTAAGTTCAGTTTTATCTATCCCTAATTCCATTGAAGCTTTTTCAACTAATCTTTCAATAGTATATGTAGCTTCAGGTCTACCTGCACCTCTATAAGCATCTACTGGCGCTGTGTTTGTATATACGGCTTTTACATTTGTATAAGCTGCTGGAATTTCATAAACCCCAGTTGCACAAGGTCCAAATAAATAAGTTGGTGTCACTGTGCCAAATACTCGGGCATAAGCTCCAAGGTTAGCTATGGTCTCATTTTTAAAACCAAGGAACTTTCCATCTTTGGTAACTGCTAATTCTGCATGAGTAACATGATCTCTTCCATGTATGTCAGTTAAAAAAGATTCTGACCTTTCTGCAACCCACTTAATAGCTCTATTAATTTTTTTAGCTGCCCAGCTACAAACAATATCTTCGTTATAGACATTTATTTTAGAACCAAAACCACCACCAACATCTGGAGCTACAACTCTTAACTTATGTTCAGGAGCTACATTTCCAAAAGCAGACATTATCAATCTTGATAGATGTGGATTTTGACTTGTTGTATATAAAGTAATCTCTTCAGATGCTGCATTGTAATCAGCAACACATGCTCTTGGCTCCATTGCATTTGGAATTAATCTATTATTAATGATATCAATAGAAATTACTTTATCAGCCTTATCAAATGCTTCTTTAACTTTTTGTCTATCACCTAATAACCAGTCAAAACATAGATTTTTATCGATGCCTTCATGAATAGTATCTCCATTCATAGCATCTGCAGTACTTGTGACTGCTTTTAATACTTTGTAATCAACTTCAACTTTCTCTGCAGCTTCTTTTGCTTCTGCTAAACTTTCAGCAATTACAACTGCAACAGGATCTCCAACAAAATTTACATTATCTTTAGCTAGCGGAGGGTTTCCAGGACATTTCATTTCTGTACCATCTTCACTTCTGATTGCCCAACCCGCAATTAAACCTCCAATTTTATCATCTGCTATTTCTTTGCCTGTAAGTATGCTTACTACTCCTGATGATTTTAAAGCTTTATCAATATTTAATTTTTTAATAGATGCTCTCGCATGTGGAGACCTAACAAAAATCGCGTAAGTTTGATTTGCTAAATTAATATCTGCTGTGTATCTACCTTTACCAGTTAAAAATCTTTTATCCTCTTTTCTCTCAACTCTAGAACCTACTAAGCTTGCCATTTTCTTTTTCCTCCTTAAAATTACATTTTTGTTGCTGCTTCTTTAACCGCGGCAACAATGTTTTGATATCCTGTACATCTGCAAATATTTCCTTCTAACCAATCTCTAATTTCTGTATCTGATGGTTTTTTGTTTTTTTGCAAAAGGTCAACTGCGCTCATAACCATTCCTGGAGTACAAAAACCACACTGTAAGCCATGAAGTTTTTTGAACGCTTCTTGCATTGGATGCATTTTTCCATTTGTTTCTAAACCTTCAATTGTTGTAACTTTTGATCCATTAACATCAGCTGCTAGAGCCGTACAACTTTTTAAAGAATTTCCATCAACATGAACTACACATGCTCCGCATTGACTAGTATCACATCCAATATGTGTACCTGTTAGCTGTAAATGCTCTCTTAAAAATGTAGATAGTAAAGTGTTATCAGGAGCTTCTTTTTCAACTTTTCTTCCATTAACTTCTAATGAAATTTTACCCATAATCTCTCCTTATAAATAATATTTAGATTTAATCATTTTGAGAATATGAAGGCAAGTGTCAAATTGAACACTACTTGGACTAGAATTTTATTTTAAATACATCCAATAAATTAAGAAAATTCCTAGAACTACTGCGGCTGTTAAATATCTATAATTAATTTTTGTTTCAGGAGCTTTTTCATTATCTGAATCAGTTATCTCGATAGTTTCATTTTTTTCAGAGGAAATTAATTCAGAAAATTTACCAAAAAAAATATCTGCCATTTTTTTTGCTGTCATATCTATAAGTCTTGAACCTACTTGTGCAATTTTACCACCTACTTGTGCTTCAACAGAATAAATTAAATTTGTTCCAGTGTCTGTGTCCTCAAGTTTAACTTCAGCTTCTCCTGAGGCAAAGCCAACTAGAGAATTTCCAGATCCTAATATCTTATAGCTGTTAGGAGGATTTAAATCTTTTAATTCAATTTCACCAGAAAAGGTTGCATTAAAAGGTCCAATTTTATTTGTAGCTTTTGCAGAAAATTCAGTATCAGATTTTTTATTAAATTCTTCACATCCTGGGATCGCTTGTTTAAGTATTTCTGGATCATTTAATGCTTCCCAAACTTTTTGTTTTTCTAAATTAATTTTATAAGATCCTGTTAATTTCATAAATTAAACATATAATAAATTATGGACGAAAATACAAAAAAAGAATTGCAATCTGCAGCTTTTGAAAGATTAATTTCTCATCTTAGACAAAGAAAAGATGTACAAAATATTGATCTAATGAATCTTGCGGGTTTTTGTAGAAACTGTCTTTCTAAATGGTACCGAGAAGAAGCTGGAAAGAAAGGTATAGAAATTTCCGATCCTGATGCAAGAGAACATGTTTACGGGATGCCTTATTCTGAATGGAAAGATAAATATCAAAAATAATTATTTCTCTTTAAGTCTAGGGAATAATTCTACAAAATTACAAGGTTTATGATTAACGTCTAATTGATGCTTTAATATTCCATCCCACGCATCAGTTACACCGCCTGAGGATCCTGGTAATGCAAATATGTATTTACCATTAGATAAAGCTGCACAAGCTCTAGATTGTATAGATGATGTTCCAACTGTTTTTAGACTTATTGTTCTAAAAACCTCTCCAAATCCAGGTATATGTTTATCTGCAATTTCGTTAACTGCTTCAGGAGTTATATCTCTTCCAGTAAGACCTGTTCCTCCAGTAGTAATAATAACGTCTATATCTTTTTGATTAGTCCATTCTTTTAAAATTTTTACAATATCTTCTTTATTGTCTTTACAAATTTTTCGATCAATTAATTGATGTTTTGCTTCTTTAATTTTTTCAACTAAGATTGCACCCGATTTATCATTATCAAATGTTCTTGTATCTGTTACAGTTAATAAAGCTATATTTACATCCATAATTTAAAAATGATTATATTATCAATTCTTTTCTTTGTAACTGCATTAATATACTCAAGTGTTGGTTTTGGTGGAGGCTCAACATATCTTGCAATACTTTTAATTTGGGGTGTACCTTACGCAATATTTCCAGTTATAGCTCTTGTATGTAATATTATTGTTGTATCTGGTAATTCTATCAATTTTATAAGATCTAAAAATATAAATATTAATTTACTTTTTCCTTATTTAATTGGCTCTATTCCTTTTGCATTTATTGGAGGATCAATAACAATTGAAAAAAGTTTATTTGAGATTTTATTATTTTCTATTTTGTTGATTGCAGGCATTTTTTTATTAATTGAGAGTAAATCTTTTAATAAAGAGCAAATTAAAATTAACAAAATACCAAGATTAATCTCAATTTCTATTGGATCAATAATTGGCTTTATGTCAGGTATAGTGGGAATTGGTGGAGGAATTTTTTTAAGCCCTCTTCTATTTTTAATGAAAGCTGGATACCCTAGACATATAACCAGTAGTGCATCTTTATTTATATTAATCAATTCTATCTTTGGAATAGCTGGACAGCTGACAAAAGATCAGATTTTAGATCAAGTTATTACCTATTGGCCATTATTTTTATCGGTACTTATTGGAGGACAAATTGGTAGCGTGTTAAATATTAAATTTTTATCGAACAAAATATTAGCTCTACTAACTTCTTTTCTTGTAATTTTTGTCGCAATAAGAATGGGAATTAAACTTGTTGCTTAATATTGAATATATTTCCTTTTAATATATTTAAAGCATTATGAAAAATATTAAGCCTTTTGGTCCGTCAATAGGAAAAACAAAAGTTTCAAAGAAATTTTTTAATATCTTGAACAAAGAAATTGATAATAAAGTTTTAACAAAAAATAATGATTATAGCTCTAAACTAGCTAGTCAAATTAAAAAAGAAATTAAAATTTCATATAATTTTATAAAAAAAAATTTAGAGAGGGAAATAAAAAAAAATATCAAAGATTTTCTTAAAAATGAAAAAATTAAAAAAGTTAAAAATATTAAAATATTAAATTTATGGGTAGTTAGTCAATTTAAAGATGAATATAATCCTATTCATTATCATGATGGAGATATATCTGGTGTAGGTTATTTAAAAGTCCCAAAAGATATGACTAAAAATAAACTTTTAAAAAATAAAAAAAATAAGACCAATGGCACAATTGATTTTATAAACGGACAAAGAGGTTTTTTAAGCAAAAGTATTTTTAATATTGTGCCTAAAGAAAGAGACTTGATAATTTTTCCAAACTATTTAATGCATACCGCTTATCCATTTAATGTTAATGCTGAAAGAAGATCTTTTTCTTTTAATGCTAAAATTATTTTAAATAGATAGTTTACAAACGTTTAAACAACATATTGAAGCAATGGAAAATTAGATTATTTGTTTGTTTCCACCTTTTTTAACAAAATAAATACCAATGCAAACTGCAATTAAAGAAACTAAAACTTTTGTAGTAATTAATTCTTTTAAAAATATATAACCTAAAATAGTTCCAAAAATTGGTATTAAATAGGAAACTTGAGATTGAAAAATTAACCCATTTGTAGTCAAAATTCTAAAACGTAACAACCAAGCAATACCAGTTGGGACAATTCCTAAATAAATTACTGATATAAGCGAATCTGTTCTTGGCATAGTTTGAAATGGTTGTTCAATTAAAAATGTTAATGGTAACAAAATAATTATTGCCCAAATAAGAATAGATCCAGTTACATTTTCATTTTTTTTCTTACTTATTTTTAATGTTAGCACCCCACCTACAACATAACAGGTGGATCCAAGTAATATCAATAAAGCTGAAACAAAATTATTTTCATCTATTAAAAGATTATCAGAAAATAAAAATACTATTCCAGAAAACCCAATTAAAATTCCAATAGTTTTTATTAAATTGAATTTTTCATTTTTTGTATAAAAATGAGCTAACACTGTGGAGCTTAACGGCGTAGTTGACATCAATATAGCTGCTAAATTACTTTGAACAGATTTAACGCCATAAGCAATTAAGAAAAATGGAGCTACCAAATTAATAAATCCTATCATTGCAAACCAATGCCAATCTTTAGAAAAAGCCTCAACTTTAATATTTTTAAAATAACACAAAAGTAAAACTGGAATTGCGCCAAATAATACTCTTAAGAATGCAATTGTAACTGGGCCAAAAGAATAAGTTGCAATTTTAATATTAAAAAATGCAGAAGCCCATATTAGAGACAATATTGTCAATAAAAGGTAATCAATTAATTTTGGTTGTCTCATTCTGTTATCTCTTTTATCTCACCAGAAGTTAATGCAATTAAATTTTCAAAATTTATTGCAAAAACTGCATTAGGATGTCCTGCAGCTGCAAAGATAATAGAAAATCTATTTAAAGTTTCATCTATAAAAATTTTTATTTTTGTTAAATGTCCTGTTGGAGATACTCCGCCGATTGTATATCCAGTAATTTTTTTAACATCATCTGGGTTTGCCATTGAAACATCTTTTTCATCTAAAATTTTTTTTAATTTATTTAATGAACATCTTTTGTCTCCAGACACTAAACATAAAATAAAACTATCCCCTGCTTTAAAAAGTAAGCTTTTGACAATGGCTCCTACTTTGCAACTTAAAGCTGTAGCTGCGTCGTTAGCTGTTCTGGCAGTTTGCTCTAAAACAATCACTTTAAGATCTGGGTTAAATTGTTTTAGCGATTTTTCTGCTCTTAAAACTGGCTCTTTATTTAATATTGAATTCACAAGTTAATTATATTTATTATTTTAGTGACTAATTACACTACTTATGTGAAAATTGCATAGGTGTTATTTATTAAATAAGCAATATTTTTAAGTATTTTTTTGCTAATTAAGCCAAACAAAATTACATAGGAGACAAAATGAGTGCAGCAAACGTATTAAAATTTATCAAAGAAAAAGAAGCAGAATTTGTGGATCTAAGATTCACTGATCCAAGAGGAAAACTTCAACACTTAACAATGGATGCTTCAATAGTTGATGAAGGTATGTTGAATGAAGGTGTCTTTTTTGACGGTTCGTCTATTGCTGGTTGGAAAGCAATTAATGAGTCTGACATGATTTTAAAACCTGATACTGCAAGAATGTTCATGGATCCTTTTACGTCTCATAATACTGTGGTTTTGTTTTGTGACATTCTAGATGCAATTAAAAAAGATCCTTATGAAAGAGATCCAAGAGGTGTTGCTAAAAAAGCTGAAGAATATTTAAAAGCTTCAGGTATAGGTGATAAAGCTTTTTTTGGACCTGAGCCAGAATTTTTTGTTTTTGACGATGTAAGAATCAAAAATGATATGAATGAGTGCGGATTTAAATTAGACAGTAAAGAAGGTCCTTACAACTCAGGAAAAGAATATGAAAATGGAAACATGGGACACAGACCTCAAATTAAAGGAGGATATTTCCCAGTACCACCAGTTGATAGTGAACAAGACATGCGTGGTGAGTATCTTAAAAATTTGAAAGAAGTTGGTATTAAAGTTGAAAAACATCACCATGAAGTTGCTCCTAGTCAGCACGAACTTGGAATGTATTTTGGAACTTTAGTAAACCAAGCTGATAACGTGCAATTATATAAATATGTTGTTCAAATGGTAACTCATTCATTTGGAAAAACTGCAACATTTATGCCAAAGCCAGTTGCTGGTGATAATGGTTCGGGAATGCACATCCATCAATCCATTTGGAAAGGTGATACTCCGGTGTTTTCAGGTGATGCGTATTCTGGATTAAGTGAAACCGCATTACATTATATTGGTGGAATTCTAAAACACGCCAAAGCAATTAATGCTTTTGCTAACTCTACAACAAACAGTTACAAAAGATTAATTCCAGGTTTTGAAGCTCCAGTTCTTCTTGCATATTCAGCAAGAAATAGATCTGCTTCTTGTAGAATACCGATCACATTAAGCAAAAAAGGTGCAAGATGTGAGATTAGATTCCCAGATGCTGCCGGAAACCCATATTTAACTTTCGCAGCTATGTTGATGGCTGGAATTGATGGAATTAAAAATAAAATTCATCCTGGTGAGTCTTTTGATAAAGATTTATATGAATTACCACCTGAAGAAGTTAAAGCTATCCCAACAGTTTGTGGTTCCTTAAGAGAAGCAATGGAAAGTTTAGATAAAGACAGAGAGTTTTTAACTCAAGGCGGTGTCTTTACTGACGATCAGATTGATGCTTACATTGCTCTTAAATTTGAAGAAATTCACAAATTTGAACATGCACCTCATCCTGTAGAGTTTGAGATGTATTACAGTAGCTAATAAATTTAATTACTGTCTTGTTGTTGCAATAGTATCTTTGTTAACACCTTTTTTAACTACGTAATCTTGTGTGCCGTTCGCACCGGTTTCAACTTCTTTACGTAGTTCTTTAAAGAATGTTTTTTCCTTTAAAGAGTCTTTCAAGTTTTTAACAAGATTTTTAAACTCAAATTTGTTCATAAAGAATCTATATACTAGATATGCATATAATGCAATACAGATATGCGATAAATGGGATAATACAACTTATGATATTTTGAAAGACTCTCCGCAGCCGCAACGCTCAGTTTCATTAGGATTATTGAACACAAATGATGAGGACAATTCCTCCTTTTTATAATCCATTTCAGTTCCAAGAAGGTACATAATTGCTGCAGAATCAACGAACACTTTTACACCTTTGTCTTCAATAACTTCATCGCTGGGATTTAACTCTTTTGTGTACTCCATCACGTATGACATCCCTGCACAACCACCAGATTTCACTGATACTCTAACTCCGATAGAATCTTTTTCAGCATTAGACATTATCTCTTTTATTCGTAATGCTGCGTTATCACTTAATTTAATTATAGGGTTCATTATAAATTCAATTCCAATTTTGCTGCTTCTGACATCATATCTTTATTCCACGGTGGATCCCAAACTAACTCAAGATCAACATCCTCTATACCTTCAACTTGCATTGCACCATCTTTTACTTCTTTAGGTAAACTTTCAGCTACTGGGCAATTTGGTGTAGTCAAAGTCATTTTAATTTTAGCAAACTTATTGTCCTCAACCTTAATATCATAAATCAAACCCAATTCGTAGATATTTACAGGTAACTCAGGATCATAAATTTTTCTTATTTCTTCAATTATCTGTTCTTTTTTTGACATAATTTAATTTTCCGTTTTTACTTCCTCTGTTTTTTCATCAAAAGCAGAAACCATTGTATGCCAAGATAAAGTTGCACACTTAACTCTCATTGGATATTGCTTTACACCAGATAAACACATTAATTTAGTTTTTTCATCTTCACTCAAATACTTAGATTTTAATTCAGGATTTTCCTTAATCATGCCTAAAAAATCCTCAACTATCTCTTTAGCCTCATGCTCATTTTTTCCTTTAATTAAATCTGTCATTATAGAAGCTGATGCCATTGAAATCGCACAACCACTTCCTTCAAAGGATGCATCTTCTACAATTTTTTGTCCATTTAGTTTTAAATAAACATGAACATTGTCACCACAAAGTGGATTATTACCTTTAGCGTCTTTATTAAAACCTTCTGTCTTTCTAAGATTTCTAGGATTCTTACCGTGTTCTAATATAATTTCTTGATAAAGTTCTTTTAAATTCATTATAAATTAAATATTTTTTTACAGTTGTTAATTGACTCATTCAACTGATCTAAATCCTCTTTTGTATTATAAATACCAACAGATGCTCTAGCACTAGCTGGGATATTTAATTTGTCATGTAGAATTTGACAACAATGATGTCCTGCTCTTATTGCAACCCCGTCTTCATCCAAGATAGTTGCAATATCATGAGGGTGAACTCCTTCTATAGTGAATGATAAAACCCCTCCTTTATTTTTTGGATTTCCGATAAGTTTAACTGAGTTATTTTTTTGTAATAGTTCTTGCCCATACTCAACTAAATCAGCTTCATGTTTCATAACATTTTCGATGCCAATGCTTTCTAAAAATTTTATTGATTGGTCAAAAGCAATTACTTGTGCTGTAGCCATAGTACCAGCCTCGTATTTATTAGGTAGTTCGCCATAGGAAATTCTATCTTTTTTAACTTCATTTATCATTCCTCCACCACCTTGGTATGGAGGTAATTCTTCTAACCATTTTTTTTTGCCATATAGAACTCCCAAACCTGTAGGTCCATACATTTTGTGACATGAAATTGCATAGAAATCACAATCTAAATCTTGCATATCTAGTTTTAAATGTGGTGCTCCCTGACATCCATCGACTACAACAATTATTCCTTTTGAATGTGCAAGCTGGGT
>CACJYB010000016.1 GCA_902597515.1 uncultured Pelagibacteraceae bacterium | reverse complement strand
TTTTTCATGGAAGTTGCATATCACCAAATGGTGGCGAGGTAATGTTCTAGTCTATGTATTTTATAAAAGGATTTTCTCTACTGTGAGTTGTACTTATCTAATATCCGAACGTTCAAAAGTGGCATTGACTCCTGATCCGATTAATTTTTTAATATGGTTTTTAATTTAATGGGAGAGGATACCATGAAAGCACAAGTATTACACAAGTACGATCCGAATATGAAAGAGAAGGTTTGGGTCACAGGTGAAGAGTTACCAAATCCAAAAATAGAGAAAGCCAGTGATGTAATAGTAAAAATTGGTGCAGCTGGAGTTTGCAGAACAGATTTACATATTATTGAAGGTGTGTGGAAACATATTCAAGACCCGGATGGAAAATTACTTCCATGCGTTATGGGTCATGAAAATGCAGGCTGGATAGAAGATGTCGGAAAAGATGTAACAGAATTTAAAAAAGGGGATCCAGTAATTTTGCACCCTTTAATTTCAGGAACAGATGGAACCTGTTTAGATTGTAGAAGAGGAAATGATATGCATGCTGCCGCTGGAGCATTTCCTGGATTAAGTATTAAAGAAGGTGGATACTCTGAACTATTAAAAACAAGTGTTAGAAATTTAATTAAACTTCCAAAAGTTTTAGCACCTAAAGATGTTGCACCTTTTTCAGATGCAGGTCTTACAGCTTATAGAGTTGTTAAAAAGGCAACTAGACATTTGTTGCCAGGTCAAAGCTGTACGATAATTGGTGCTGGAGGTTTAGGACATATTGCTATTCAATGTTTGAAAGCGATGTGTGCAGCTGACATTATTATCGTTGAGAAATCTGAAACAGCCTTAAAACATGCAATGGAACTCGGTGGTGATCACGGAGTTTTAATTGATGGAAATGAAATTGAAAAAGTTCAAGAACTAACTAAAGGAAAAGGTTCAGAAGCTGTTATCGATTTCGTAGGTGAAAAAGGATCTACTGCCATGGGAATTCAAATGACTTCTAATGGTGGTTTTTACTACATTGTTGGATACGGAGAAGAAATTAAATCATTAGCAGTTGATTTAATTATTTCTGAAAAAACAATCGTAGGTAATTTAGTGGGAACGTGGTCTGAATTATACGAATTGATGGAGTTAGCTGATCGAGGAAAAGTTAAGCTATCCATGCAAGAATATAAATTGGACGATGCTAATAAAGCGCTCCATGATCTTAACGACGGTAAAGTTAAGGGAAGAGCTGTTTTAGTTCCGTAATTAAGGAAAGGAAGAGAGAGGTAATAATGAAACTAATGAAAACTTGCTTGACGGCTTTAATATCAAGTTTGATGATATTTAGTCCAATGGCATATGCAGATAAGTGGAGCGATCAGTTTCCACATATCAAAGCTACAGGAGATATTCCTGGTGACTGTTCTTATGAGAAGATGTCTAAGAAAAATTACAAAGGAAAAACTCTTAAAATAAACACTCACGCAATTCCAGTAATGGGAGAGCCAACAGCACTACACGCTGAACAGTTTGAGAAATTAACTGGTGCAAAAGTTGAAGTTACACATACACCAGCAGGTGATTTGTACTCAAAAGCAATGGTTCCTTTCCAAGCTGGACAAGCTCCTTACGATGTTGTGTTTGGATTTTCAAACTTCATTAATGACTGGAAAAGATATTTAGCACCAGTTCCTAAGAAGTATATGAACTCACCTGAGATGAAAGACGTAACAAAATCTCACATGGGTGTATCATCTTGGGATGGAACTATGTACCAATACCCAGTTGATGGTGACAGACATTATCTAAAATACAGAAAAGATGTCATTGATAATCCAGAAATGCAGAAGAAATATAAAGCTGACACAGGTAATGAGTTAAGAGTTCCAAGAACTTGGAAAGAATACGCTCAAATGGCTAAATATTTCAATGATTGGGATTGGGATGGAGATGGTGAAAAAGAATATGGTTCAGCTGAAGTTATGAAAAAAGATGACTTAATGTTTGCAGCTTTTTTCAGCAGATCAGTTGCCTATGCTAAAAATCCTAGAACTCCAGGTGGTTTCTTTTTTGATTTAGAAACTATGAAGCCGAACATCAACAACCCAGGATTTGTTGAAGCATTAACTGATTGGGTTGAAGCTACTAAATATGTTCCTCCAGGAGGAACTAACTTTGGTCTAGGTGATGAAATCGGATCATTTGGTGGTGGACAAACTTTATTTAGTTTCTCTTGGGACGATGCATTTATTGCAGCGATGCAAGATGACAGCCCAATTAAAAATAAAGTTGGTGCAGCTCCACTTCCAGGCGCTGATAGAGTTTGGAACAGAGTATCTAATAGCTGGGAAAACCAATACAACCAGGCTCCTTACATTGTTTGGGGTTGGGCTGTAGGTGTTGCTAAGAAAAGCAAGGTAAAAGATATGGCATTTGATTATCTTTGCTTCTTTTCAAATGGTGCAAACCACCAAGCTGATTTAGCTATTGGTAGATTTGGTGTTAACCCATTTAAAAACTCAGACTTTGACCCTAACATCTATATCAATAGTATGGGTTGGGATCCTGAGATTGCTAACAGTTACACTCAAACACTTTTAGATATGGAAAAAAGTAATAACAGAGTTTTCCCTCTAAGAGTTCCAGGTGTATTTGAATTTACAAGTGCTGTTGCTACAGGAACTTCAAAAGCTTTAGCAGGACAATTATCTCCTCAAGAAGCTTTAGACGAAGTTGCTAAAGAGTGGGAAGCAATTGTAAGCAGAGTAGGTAAAAAAGCAGTTCAAGATGCCTATGCTGTTGGTGTTAAAATGGAAGACAACAAGCTATAATTTAAAAATACTTTATGTGGCCATTAATTTAAATGGCCACATATTACAAAAATAATATAATCCTTTTTATATAAATGAATTTTAAACATAAATATTTCTTTCTGTTTCCAGGTTTATTTGTGTTGATAGGAATATTAATTTTTCCAATTATTTTCGTAGTTAGATTAAGTTTGTCAGGATGGAATAGTTATAATCCTGGTTTAGATTACATAGGTTTAGAAAATTACATAAGATTATTTACTGATGACCCTAGATTCTGGGAATCATTTTTTAGATTGAGTTTTTTATCAGTTACAACAGTTATTTTACAATATGTGATTGGTTTTGCACTGGCACATATGGTTTGGAAAGATATTAAATTTAAAAGATTTTTTAGAGTTCTTTTTTTAGTTCCAATGATGACAACCCCGGTGATCATGACGGTTATTTGGAGAACTTTTTTTCACGAGTCTCTTGGACCAGTAAATGATTTGTTATCAGTTTTTGGGGTAGCTCCCAAGTGGTTGACAGATCCTGTTATTGCAAAATTTACAGTTATTATAGTTGAGGTATGGCAATGGACACCATTTATGTTTTTACTTTTATTAGCAGGGCTGTTGTCATTACCTAAAGAACCATTTTTGGCTGCTGCGATTGATGGTGCTAGCCCAGTTAGAAAATTTATTTATGTAACATTTCCATTGATGGCTCCCATCTCAATTGGAGCAATAATTATAAGGTTAATTGAGGCATCAAAGATTATGGATACAGTTTATGTTTTGACCTCAGGTGGACCAGGTACCTCTACAGAAACTTCAAGTTTTTATATCTTTATTAAAGGACTGAGAGAATTTCAGATGGGTTATGCAGCGTCGATGTCATTTACTTACTTAATAATTATGATCATAAGTCTAACCATTATAGCAAAAGTATTAACTAAAGTTTTATTAAAAGATTAGATAATGAACAAACTATATATTTTTTTGAAATATTTTTTTATTGTTGTTTGGACAGTGTTTGTGGTTGCTCCTTTTCTTTGGGCTCTAACAACATCTTTTAAAGATTTCCAGTCTGTTAATGGAGGAGTAACGTATATTCCATGGGTTGACTTCGAGCCAAATTTAGAAGGTTGGAAGGTTTTAATTAAATCTCCAGCTAAAGGTGGAGTAGATATAATTGAACCATATTTTAACAGTTTGTTTGTAACTTGTACCGCAAGTTTAATTAGTATTATTCTTGGAACATTATCTGCTTATGCATTATCAAGATACACATTTAAGGCTGGTTTTGTAAAAAATAACGATATTACTTTTTTCTTTATTTCACAAAGAATTATGCCACCGATTGTTTTATCAATTCCATTTTTTTTATTTTTAAGTTCAATAAATTTGTTAGATAGTCTAACAGGATTAATTGTAGTCTATATTGTTTTATTAATGCCAATAGCAGTTTGGATTATGGTCGACTTTTTTAACAAAGTCCCAAGAGAAATTGACGAGACAGCCCTAATTGATGGTTGTAATCCTTATCAAGCATTTTTAAAAGTGGTATTACCAAATTCAATACCAGGTTTAATTGTAGCAGGAATGTTTTGCATAATTTTTGGATGGATTGATTTTTTCTTTGCTTTTATTTTAACATTTACAGAGGTGCAGTTATTACCTGTTAAAATTGTTGCATTAAATTCATCAGTAACTCCTTGGTGGAGCTTATCTGCATCAGCTTTAGTTTCAGTAGCACCATTAATTATTGTTGCGTTCATAGTTGAACGATATTTATCAAAAGGAAATTTATCAGGAGCTATTAAGTAATGGATTTAGTTGCTAATAATTTATCATACAAACCAGATGATCAATACCATTTAAACGAAGTATCGTTTAATTTTAAAGAGGGAAATTTATATACAATCCTAGGAAGAACGTTATCAGGAAAAACAACTCTATTAAAAACAATAGCTGGTCTTTTAACGCCAGATAGTGGTGAAATCAAATTTGATGGTAAAAACTTTTTAAAAATTCCTGTCTGGGAAAGAAATGTAGCAATGGTTTATCAGCAATTCATAAATTATCCTCATTTAAATGTTTTTGAAAACATAGCCTTTCCATTGAAACAAAGAAAAATAGATCAAAGCATTATTAAAGAAAAAGTAATGGACGCTTTAAAATCCGTAGGCTTGCTAGGTTATGAAAATAGAAAGATCCAAGAGCTTTCTGGAGGGCAGCAACAAAGGGTTTCGCTTGCAAGATCTTTAGTCAAAAACGCTAAAATACTGTTGCTAGATGAGCCATTAGTAAATTTAGATTATAAATTGAGAGAGCAACTTAGAGAAGAGTTTAAGAACCTATTTTCTAAAGGTTTAGCAGATGAAACAATATTAATTTATTCAACTACTGATCCAAGGGAAACTATGGAATTAAATGGTGAAGTTATTGTTTTAGATGAGGGGAAGGTCCTACAAGTTGGTCCAGCAAAGGAAATATTTGAAAATCCAAACTCATTAAAAGTTGCTGAAATTTCTAATGATCCACCGATGAATATTATAGAAGCTAAAATTTTAGATAATCATATTAGATTTGAAGGCATTGATGTAGAGGCCCCGCAACACTTATCTAAACTAACCGAAGATGGTTTAAAAATCGGATTAAGATCTTCTGATATTGAACTTGGCGAAAATGGTCATGAATTTGAAGTTGAGCTTGCAGAAATTAGTGGTTCAGAAACATTGTTACATTTAAAAAGAGGAGACACAAAAATTATTGTTTCAATAGAAGAGGTTCTAAATTTTAAGATACACGATAAAGTAAAAATTAATTTTAAAATTGACAGAGCTTATGCGTTTCATGCTGACGGAAAATTAGCATCTTCACCTTTTGGAGGTTTGAATGGCTAAAATTGGTTTAAGTAACATATCTCACTCATACAATCCAAATGATCCAAATCCAGTTTATGCTTTGAATCCTTTCTCAATGACATGGGAAAATGGAAATCGATATGCAATCTTAGGTCCTTCTGGATGTGGAAAAACTACAATGCTAAACATTGTATCTGGTTTAGTAAGACCTTCTGTTGGAAGAATATTATTTGATGATAAAGATGTTACAGATTTAAAAACAGAAGATAGAAATATTGCTCAAGTTTTTCAATTTCCAGTTATTTATAATACTATGACTGTTTATGAAAATTTGGCATTCCCACTTAAATGTAGAGATTTTTCTAAAAGTAAAACTGATGAAAGAGTTAATTCAGTTGCCGAAACTCTAAATTTAAAATCTTTTTTAAATTCTCCTGCAAGAAAGTTAACAGCTGATCAAAAACAATTAATATCTTTAGGAAGAGGTCTTGTAAGAGAGGACGTAGCTGCTGTTTTAATGGATGAACCTTTAACTGTTATTGATCCAGATTTAAAATTTAGACTAAGAAGAAATCTTAAAGAAATAAATGAGCAATACAAAACAACATTAGTTTATGTAACGCACGATCAAAACGAAGCGATGACTTTTGCAGATAACATAATAGTCATGAGCGAAGGAGAGGTGGTTCAAACTGGTTCTCCGAAAGAACTTTTTGAAAGACCTAATACAACATTTGTTGGATATTTTATTGGATCACCAGCTATGAACTTATTTGAAAGTGAAGCTTCCTCAAATGATAGTGTAAAAATTAACAATACTTTAATTAAAACCCACACAAATTTATCTAATTTAAAAACAAAAAAAATTAAATTAGGTATTAGATCCGAATTTATAAAGATAGCACAAAACCAAAATGAAAATTTAGTTGATGTTAATGTTGAAAAAGTTGAAGATCTTGGAAATTATAAATTAATTACAGCAAAACTTGGTGACTTTACTATTAAATCGAAAGTTACTAGAGAGACCGAAATACCAAGCTCGAAAGTAAAGCTTCACATACCTGCGGATAGATGCTGTGTTTATGAGGACAATAAATTGATTTAGAAACAACCACTAATTGAAAATATTTTCAATTTTAACGCTAATGGTGACAATCTGTACATCTTTTTAGAAAGACTCTAATTTAAATCTATGTTTTAATTTTGGTAGTTAATTAACTAGAGGAGAATAAATGATTAAGAATAAAAAATCATTGAAGGGTTCAAAAACTCCTTCAAGAAGAAAGTTCTTCAAAGCAGCAGCGGCGACTGGTGCAGCAGCGACAGCAGCTGTAGCAATGCCAAACCTAGCTTTAGGAGCTGGACACATTACTCTAAAGATGCAAGCAGCTTGGCCTTCAGGCGCAAACATCTTTTTTGAAATGGCATCTGATTACGCAAAAATGGTTAGCGATATGTCAGATGGCAAACTTAAAATTGATGTTCAACCAGTTGGAGCAGTTGTAAAAACTTCTGAAATTGGACAAGCAGTAAGTTCTGGGGTTGTTGATATGGGTCACTGGGTGACAGCATATTGGTATGGAAAAAATCCTGCTGCTTCACTTTTTGGAACTGGACCATCTTACGGAATGTCATCTCAAGAAGTTATGGGATGGATGGAGTACGGTGGAGGAAGAGCGCTTTATGACGAAGCTGTTAAGAGTGTAGGTTTTAACTACTACGGTTTCTTCCATATGCCAATGCCTGCTCAGCCATTTGGTTGGTTCAAAAAGAATGTAACAAAAGTTTCTGATGTTAAAGGAATGAAGTACAGAACAGTTGGTCTTGCGACTAACGTTTTAACTGCTATGGGAATGGTTGTAAGACAATTACCAGGTGGTGAAATTCAACCAGCTATGAAAACTGGCTTGATTGATGCTGCTGAGTTTAACAACCCAACATCAGACTCACAGTTTGGAATGCAAGATGTCTCTAAACATTACCACTTAGGAAGTTTCCACCAGTCTCAGGAAATGTTTGAAGTGCCGATTAATAAGAAGAGATATGACAGCCTTTCACCTGCTCATCAAGCTATCTTGAAAAATGCTGCTTACGCTGCAAACTCAGATAACTACTTTAAAGCATTAGTTAGATATTCAGCTGACTTAGCTAAGTTAATGAATGAGCACAAGGTTAATGTTTACCAAACTTCAGACGCGATCTTGGCTGAACAATTAAAAGGTTGGGATAAAGTTGTTGGTGAGTTTTCTGGTAAAGATGCTTTCTTCAAAAAAGTAGTAGACTCACAAAAAGCATACGCTAAGAGAACAATGAAGTATCTGTTGATGAATCAACCGAACTACAAATTAGCTTATGAAAATGAGTTTGGACCAATTGAGAAAGTTAAAATCTAATTAACTTTAATAAAAATTATAAAAAGGGGGTTTAAAAACCCCCTTTTTTTTTAGACTAATTTAATATAATTGTTGGTGATGGAAAACTTCATTAAATTTGCAGACACGCTTAGCACTTCAATGGGTAAAGCATTTTCCTGGTGCATTGTAATTTTAATGGGAGGAACAGTTTATGAAGTTGTAATGGCGTATGTATTTAATAAGCCGACTTTATGGAATTTTGATTTTAGTATGCAGATGTACGGAGCAATTTTAATGATGTCAGGTGCATACTGTTTGGCAACAGAGGCTCATGTAAGGGGAGACGTAATTTACAGATTATTTAAACAGAGAACTCAAGCTTGGATAGATTTAGTTTTATATTTTATATTCTTTTTTCCAGGCGTTGTTGCTTTAGCATTTTATGGATATGAATATGCAGCCTTAGCTTGGAAAATAAAAGAGACTAGCTGGAGTAGTCCAGCACAAATCCAAATTTATATGGTTAAAACTATGATACCTGCGGCTGGTATTTTATTAGTAATTCAGGGTATTGCCGAGGTGTTTAGATCTATAATTTGTATTAAAACAGGAATTTGGCCAGCGAGAATGGTAGTTGCAGAGGAAACAGAGCAAATGTTGATGAGAACTTCTCAAGAAGAGGATAAAGAAAATGTTATTTAGTCTTACTAATCCAGAGGTAGCTATTTTAATGATGGGACTATTTTTGTTTGCAGTTCTTTTAGGCTTTCCAATTGCTTTTACATTAATGGCGATGGGGATTGGCTTTGGTTATTACGCTTATTTTGATGCAACAATGATGGAGCATATTTTTGATAACAGAATTTTCCAATTATTTGTTCAAAACACATACACAGTTATGGATAATAATGTTCTTACAGCTGTACCATTATTTTTGTTTATGGGTTATTTGGTTGAAAGAGCAGGAATAGTTGCAAAATTATTTTTTGCAATAAGATTAGCTGCCCACAGACTTCCTGCATCGATGGCTGTAGCTGCTTTAATTACTTGTACTTTATTTTCTACGGCAACAGGAATTATTGGAGCAGTTGTTACTCTAATGGGATTACTGGCATGGCCCGCGATGGTGAAAGCTGGATATGATAAAAAATTTGCTTCAGGAATTATTTGTTCTGGTGGATGCTTGGGTATCTTAATCCCTCCAAGTATTATGCTAATTGTTTATTCGGTAATTGCACAACTATCACCGTTAAGACTTTTTGCAGCTGCAATATTCCCAGGACTATTATTAGCTGGTCTTTATATTGCATATGCAGTTATAAGGGCTTGGTTAAATCCTTCAATAGCACCAAGACCACCAAAAGAGGACATCCCACCAACAGGTGAAATTTTAAAAGAGGTGTTAGTATCTTTTGTTCCTTTATTTGGATTAATAATGTTGGTTCTTGGTACAATCCTAGCTGGAATAGCAACACCAGCTGAAGCTGCAGCAGCAGGAGCATTTGGGGCTTTAATTTTATCTTGGTTTTATAAAACGTTAAAATGGCAAAATTTCAAAGAGTCAGTATTTTTAACGGCTAAAACAACTGCAATGATTATGTGGTTGTTTATAGGTTCTTGGACTTTTTCATCTGTTTTTTCTTATCTAGGTGGACATGAAGTATTTGAACATTTTTTCACATCAATAAATATTTCAACATGGCAATTTCTAGTGATCACCCAAATCATAATTTTTCTTTTAGGCTGGCCTCTTGAATGGACAGAAATTTTAATTATTTTTGTGCCTATATTTTTACCCTTGCTAGAAGTATTTGGAGTTAATCCATACTTCTTTGCTATGTTAATTGCATTAAATCTTCAAACATCCTTTTTAACTCCACCGATGGCAATGTCAGCATATTATTTAAAAGGCGTTCAAAAAACAGCTGTGGAACTTTTAGATATATTTAGAGGAATCATGCCATTTTTAGCAATTGTTATTTTTGCAATGTTTTTGATGTATATGTTTCCAGGAATAGCTCTATGGTTACCAGAATTATTATTTGCACAGTAAAAATTAAATGACCAATATATTTTCTTTGAAGGCTGAAGAGCTTGTTTCAAAAATTAAAGACTCACAACTTACATCTGTTGAGCTTTGTGAAAGATATATTGAGAGAGTAGAAAAATTTGAAAAAGATGTAAAAGCTTGGGCACATTTTGATAAAAAACTTTTACTAGAAAAAGCTGCAGAGGCTGATGAATATAGAAGATCAGGAAAACCTACAGGACCTTTGCATGGTATTCCTGTAGCTGTAAAAGATATTGTTGGAACAGTTGATATGCCAACAGAATGTGGAACAGTTATCAGGAAAGGAAAATCTTATTCACAAAATGCAGAAATTATCGATTTGCTTTTAGCAGCTGGTGCAATTGTAATGGGCAAAACTGCTACAGCTGAATTAGCTTATCTTGGTCCTCCTAAAACGACCAATCCACATGATCATTCTAGAACTCCGGGCGGTTCATCAAGTGGTTCTGCTGCTGCAATCGCATCATTTATGGCACCTTTATCAATAGGATCTCAAACTGGTGGCTCGGTTATAAGACCAGCATCTTACTGTGGTGTTGTTGGGTACAAACCAACTTATGGACTTATTTCAAGAAATGGAGTGCTTAAAACTTCTGAAAAATTAGATCACATTGGTTTATTTGGTAAAACAGTTGAGGATGTAGCACTACTTGCAAAAGTTTTAATTAAAAAAGATAAATTTGATACTGCAACTGTTTACTATTCAGCTGATGGTATACTTGAAGAAACAAAAAAAGGGCCATTATTTGAGCCAAAATTTATTTTTTATAAAACAGATCATTGGAAAAATGTTGAAAAAAAATCTAGAGAAGCTTTTGAATATTTTATTAAATCTTTTAAAAAAAATATCGAAATTTTTGACACTCCATCTTATTTTAAAGACATTCATAAGTATCATCAAATAATTTATGAAACAGATTTAGCAAACAATTTTGGATTATATTATAAAAAGTATAAAAAAAAATTATCTAAACCCATGCAAGATGCCATTGTCAAAGGCAATAAACATTCAGCAAAAGAGTATGCAGAAGCCATAGATTTTATGAAAAGAAGTTATGAGTCTTATGAAGAAGTATTTGAAGATTATCATGGGGTATTATCACCATCTAGTCCAGGTGTTGCTCCTAAAAGCTTGAAGAGTACTGGCTCTGCAGAATTCAATAAAGTATGGTCTTATTTAGGAACTCCATGCATTTCTCTGCCTTTATTACAAGGAGAGAGTAAAATGCCTTTAGGTGTTCAATTAATTGGTGCAAAATATGATGATCATAGATTTTTAGGTGTTGCTAATTGGCTAGAAAAGGAATGTAATAATTAAATGCAAAAATTTACAGTATTTTTAGGAACTTTACTTGCAACTGCATTTCTTGTTGGCTTGGCTACCACTTTAACAAGATCAACTATGATTGGTTTTTTTGATGTCTTGCCAGTTTATATTTTGATGGCAATTGCAATTTTCATGATGGTGTACGAAGCATTCTTCGACAAAAAATAATTTTAATTAATCTCTAATTTACTACCTCAGATTGTATTACTATTAGGTTTAGCTATTTTTGTTATAGACTTAAAGATCTATTTGTAATTAACTTGTCAAAGTTAATTAACTTATATGAGGAGAGACTAATGATTAAAGAAAAAAAATCATTGAAGGTTTCTAAATCACCTTCAAGACGTAAGTTCTTTAAAACTGCAGCTGCAACTGGTGTTGCTGCTGTTGCTTTATCTGCTCCAGCGGTTGCCAAAGAAAGAGTTGAAGCTTCTATGGTAGCTACTTGGCCTAGAGATTTTCCAGGCCTAGGAACTGGTGCACAAAGACTTGCTCAAAGATTAAGCGATATGAGTGACGGTAGAATTCAAGTTACTTATTATGCTGCTAACGAAAGAGTAAAAGCATTTGACTCATTTGACGAAGTTGCATCAGGTAACTCTCAAATGTATCACGGTGCTGATTACTACTGGGTTAAAAAACACCCTGCATTTGGATATTTTACTGCCGTTCCATTTGGTTTCACATATGCTGAAATGAATGCGTGGTTAAAATTTGCTGGTGGACAAGAGTTGTGGGATGAATTGACTGATGATTTTGGAACACAAAGTTTTGCTGCTGGTAACACTGGAGTGCAAATGGGTGGTTGGTTTAACAAAAAAATTAGATCAGCTAATGACTTTAAAGGTTTAAAAATGCGTATGCCTGGTTTAGGTGGACAAGTTCTTGGAAAACTTGGTGGTTCTCCAATTTCACTTCCTGGTGGACAAATTTATGAAAACCTTGTGTCAGGTGCAATTGATGCAACAGAATGGGTAGGACCTTGGAATGATGAAGCTATGAAGTTCCAGGAAGCTGCTAAGTATTATTACTATCCAGGAATGCATGAACCAGGATCTACACTAGCTTGTGGAGTGAACAAATCTTGGTTTACTAGTTTGTCAAAATCAGATCAGTTAATTATTAAAACTGCATGTGATTGGGCTGACACAACTACAATGGCTGAATACAATGCTAAAAACGGGGCTGCACTAGCACGATTAGTTAACGAAAGTGGAGTTAAACTAGAGAAGTTTAATGACAAAGTTTACGATGCTTTCGCTAAAGGTGCTGCTGAAGTTTTCGATGAAGTTCAACAACATAGTGCTCTTGCTAAGAAAGTACATGCTGCCTTTGTTAAAGGTCGTAAGGAAATTGGTGCTTGGACTAACTTGTCTGACGGGCCATATGTTGCTCAAAGAAATAGAGCATTAGGAGTATAATTTAATTCTAATTATTACTAGAGGGCCCTTAAATGGGCCCTCTTTTTATATATCAATAAAAGATTTAATATGATGGCGAAAAATAACTTATCTATATTAATAAGAATATTTAGTTATTCTATCTTAGCTTTAACTTTTGTTTTTTTAGTAAATAATGTTTTAACAGTTTGGTTTGATTGGCCAGGAGTAAAAAAACTTTTTGCTCATTATGAATTATTTGGATTTAAAAAATTAAATAAGCCTTTAGAGGGACTTGCAATAAATTTATCATATATTCAATTACTATTTTATTTTGTATCTTTAGCAGGAGTTATATTTTTTGTTTTGAAATCCATAAAACAAACATTGCAAACCGACTCTGAGATCCTATCGAAAATTACAGCTTACGTAGTAAGGTCCTCTTTCTGGGCCGTACTAATTGTTGGAGTAGCAGACTTTTTAATCTCATTCATGGTAGTAGAAAAACTAGTTGAGCCAATTTTTGGAGAACAGCTTAAAATTAATTTAGTAATACCTGCTTTTAGAATTACATATATACACTTTCCTTTAATATTGGCTTCTTTTGTAATTGGTTATTTTACAAGATCTGTAGGGTTTATTTGGTTAGCAGTTTTAGTAGTTGGAAGTGAATTTTTAATTGTATTATCAAGATTTATTTTTCAATATGAACAAGCATTCCAAGGTGACTTAGTTCGTTTTTGGTATGCAGCCCTTTATTTATTTGCAAGCGCTTATGCGTTAATTCACGAGGGCCACGTAAGAGTTGATGTTCTTTATACTGGTTTTAGTGAACGTAAAAAAGCATGGACTAATGCAATTGGGTCATTAATTCTAGGAATTCCTTTATGTTTGATTGTAATATTTTTAGGCATGGGGGGCAAAGCTAGTATCATCAATGGTCCTGTAATTTCATTTGAAATTACCCAGCAAGGTTCAAACGGATTATATTTACTTTATCTAATGGCAGTTTATTTAGCTGTGTTTGCAGTAAGTATGTTAACTCAATTCACTAGCTACTTTATGAGTAGCAGTCATAAACTTTTAAAGAATTAAATAATGGAACATTTATTTTTAGCTTTACTTGTAATTATAATGATTGGAGCATTAGCTTCTGGTTTTCCAGTAGCTTTTGCATTACCTGGATCAGCAATAATTTCAATCGGGCTTGCCGCTTTTTTTGGTTACTTATTTGCAGGCGATAGTAGTGCTTATTTTGCTGTTGATGGCCCTAAAGAATGGTTAACCGCCGGCATTACAAACTTTAGGAGTAACTACTGGGATGTAGAAACTGATACTTTAATTGCAATTCCTTTATTTATTTTCATGGGAATCATGCTGCAAAAATCAAAAATTGCAGAAGATCTTTTGGTTACAATGGGGCAGTTGTTTGGACCTATCCCTGGAGGTTTAGGAATATCAGTAATTTTTGTTGGGGCGTTACTTGCAGCTACCACGGGTATTGTTGGCGCAACAGTAATAGCAATGGGATTAATATCACTACCCACAATGCTTAATAATAAATATGATAAAAGTCTAGCAAGTGGAATTGTTTGTTCATCTGGAACTCTTGGCCAAATTATACCTCCATCAATTGTATTAATCATTATAGCTGATCAATTAGCTAGCGCAGCAGACGTTGCAAATACTATGCGTCAGACTGATTATAAAATTTTAACTGGTGAATTTAATATGCCCGGAGAATTTAGAGTGGGATCTACTTCTGCAGGAGATATGTTTTTGGGGGCATTATTACCTGGTTTAGTATTGGTTGGTTTGTATATGATTTATGTATTTGTGTACGCAAGACTAAATCCTAAGGCAGCTCCTCCCGTTCCATTTAAAGGAAATTTTGATTCAAAATTTTGGATTAAGGTTTTAATAGTAATTATTCCTCCCCTTGCTTTAATTTTTGCGGTTTTAGGATCTATACTTTTAGGTATTGCAACGGTTAATCAAGCTGGATCAATTGGAGCAATAGGTGCAACCATGATGGCTGGTTATCGTTTACATAAAGGAAAAAAAGATGCTTACTATCCGATTATAATTGCAATTTTATCTGTCATTCCAATTTATATTTTATCTAAGAATTATAATTTAAATATTAAAGCTGTAGAAACTAGAGATCTTACAGCAATTTTTATTACGGGATTTTTTACAATTACTTTTTTAATAGGAATTATTTGGAGTTTTTGGAGAGCATACAAAATTGAGAATGTTTTAAGAGAAGTTGTTACAGAAACATGCGTAACGACTTCAATGGTTTTTATAATTTTATTAGGAGCCGCAATGTTAACCTCTGGATTTAGAGCATTTGGAGGTGAAGAGCTAGTAAGAGATTTTCTTCAAGATTTGCCAGGTGGATTTTGGACACAGTTTATTGTTGTAATGGCAGTGATTTTTTTACTAGGTTTCTTTCTGGATTTTATAGAAATAGCCGTTGTTGTTGTTCCTATCATTGCTCCGATATTATTAGCCGAACCAGGAGCTAATGTAAGTGCAATTTGGCTTGGTGTAATGATTGGGGTAAATTTGCAAACCTCATTTTTAACACCACCATTTGGTTTTGCATTATTTTACTTAAAAGGTGTAGCTTCAAAACTTGTTACTACTTTAAATATTTGGAAAGGTGTGGTTCCATTCATTATATTACAATTAATAGGTCTTGGAATTGTTGGTTTCTATCCATCATTAGTAAACTATCTACCAGCAAGAACATATTTAACATCGAACGTTGCTCCACCGCCGATGAATCCAAAGCTACAATATTGCTTACAAGAGTACAAATTCGCGATTTACAACAATGAAGAACAAACAATTACTAGTGCAATAAAAAACATGCAGAAATTAACTCCAGCAAATCTTCCAATGGATAAATTAGATATTTTTGAAGAGCATTTTGATAATGCTCTTGGGACTTTTGCTATTGTTAAAAAACTTCAAAAAACGGAACAAGAATATGAATTATTTACAAAAGATTATAGGGACTTGCATTTCAATGTTAGAAAAATTGAGAAAAAAATTAGAAAAATAGACCAGAAAATTAAAAAAATAAAAGCTGAAATTAGAAATTTAGATGATGATAACTTATCAGATAAAAATAAATTAGAATTAAAGATCGAGAATTACGAGCTAGAAATTAAAGAACTTCAAAATAAAGTTCCTGAAAGCTGGAAAGCTAAAAATGGAGAGTTTGAAATATTGCACAAAGAAAAAAACACAAGAACTAAAAGATATAGAAAAAACGTTGATGAAGCTTATGAAACTCTGGATCAAATAGTGATGTTTATAAATGACAATGAAAAATTAAAAGAACTTTCACCAGAAATAAAAGAATTAAAATATAATATTGATAATAGAAATTACGAAAACGCAATATCAATAATTGATAATCTTTTTGAAAAACTAGGAGAAATTTCTGGAACCGAAGAATTTGCAAATAAATTAGATGACCTAATATCTGTTATAGATAATGATGAGGTAGATGAGCAAAAATTGTCTGAAATAAGTTCAGAGACTTTTGATCTTTTCAATTTAGAAGTTTCATGGAGAGATGATGCTAATAAGAATTTGATGCCTGAATTAATTAAATATAATGATGTTATCAAACATAATATTGGTCTAAGACTTCAAAACAGATTAACTAAAGAACAAGCTAAATTTGTTGCTAGGTGTAACTCAGTTCATAGAGATATATCTTTAAACTTTTAATTAATGGAAAATTATATTTTACCAAAAAAACAGGCTATTATTGTTTTTTTTGTATTTGCATTTGGTTATTTTTTATCATGTTTGTTACGTGCAATTACTGCAACACTTTCACCAGTATTAACCTCAGAATTTAATTTATTAGCAGCTGATTTAGGATTATTAGCTGGAGGTTATTTTTTAGGTTTTGCTTGTATGCAAATACCGCTTGGATATTTGTTAGATAAATATGGACCAAAAAAAATTGTCTCTTCTTTTTTATTAATCGCATTAGTTGGAACAGGATCATTTGCTTTAGCTGAAAGCTTTTCAGGATTGTTAGTTTCACGAATTCTAATTGGTATAGGTGTAAGTGCTTGTTTGATGGCTCCGTTAACGGGTTACAGAATGTGGTATGCAGAAAATCAACAACAAAGGGCAAACTCATGGATGCTAATGATTGCATCATTAGGCTTTTTGTCATCCACATTGCCTGTACAACTTTTGTTGCCTAGTTTTGGATGGAGATGGATATTTGGCGGTATCGCTATTTTAATTTTAATTAGTATTTTTTTAATGTTAGTTTTTATTCCAAAATGGAATTTAACTAAAAATAAAGAGTCAGAAGAACAAAGCAATAATGGAACTTTATCAGAAGTTTGGAAAAATAGATTTTTTATAAGTGTAATTCCAATGGGTTTGTTTAATTATGGTGGCTTAATGGCTATACAAACCTTATGGGCAGGCCCATGGATGACTAGAGTTGCTGGTTATACACCACTTCAGAGCGCTACAGGATTATTTTGGATCAATGTAACTATGTTGGTATCCTTTTTTTTGTGGGGTTACTTTTTACCAAAAATTTCAGGTATAGGTTTTACTGCAAAAAGAATACTTAAATTAGGTTTGCCAATTAGCTTTTCTGTAATGTTTGTGATTATATTGTTAGGCTCAAAAGCGGGTGCATTCTACATAACTTTATTTATTTTAAGTTCAATTTTTTTATCAGTTACACAGCCAGCTGTGGGACTTTCTTTTTCAGGTTATTCTGCTGGTAAAGCACTAACTTCATTCAATTTATTAATATTTGCTGGAACATTCATAATGCAATGGCTAATAGGCTTAGTGATAGATATCGTTAAAGCTATGGGTTACACAGAAATATTTGCTTTTAAATCAGCTTTTTCAGTTTTCTTAATCTTAAGTATTATTTCTTATATATTTTTTTTAATATTAAATAGAAAAAAATATGAAAATAAAACGTAGGAATTTTTTTTTGGAATTATTTATTGGTATTGTTGCAATTTACTTAATTATGTTAATTTTCTTATTCTTTTTTCAA
The DNA here is from genome assembly GCA_902597515.1 of uncultured Pelagibacteraceae bacterium. Lineage (GTDB taxonomy): Bacteria > Pseudomonadota > Alphaproteobacteria > Pelagibacterales > Pelagibacteraceae > Pelagibacter. The sequence continues at coordinate 2,056 of CACJYB010000016.1, read as the reverse complement.
AGAAATTTAATGTATCATCCTGATGAGAATAATTATTCTGGAGATAATTTAGAAGTTAACATTGAAAAAGTTACCATCAAAACAACTGATAATATTAATCTTTTAGGCTGGTTTCATAATAAAAATTTAAAAAGTTATAAAACAATAGTTTATTTTCACGGAAATGCAGGGACACTTGAAAACAGAATCCATAAGTTAAATCATTTTAAAGACATGGATGTTAATTTTTTAATTATTGCATGGAGAGGGTTTAGCGGTAATAAAGGAAAACCAAGTGAGGAGGGTCTTTATACAGATGGTGCTAGTGCAATAAACTGGCTTAAAGAAAAAGGTCTAAATGAAGAAGATATAATTATTTATGGAGAGTCATTAGGAACTGGCATTGCCACTGAAATTACTCAGAATAAAAATTTTGCAGGATTAATATTAGAAACGCCCTTCACATCAATGATAGAGGCTGCAAAAAATTTTTATCCATATATTCCAGTAGGTTTAATTTTAAAAGATAAGTATGAAAATAATGAAAAAATTAAAAATATTAATATTCCAGTATTAGTAATGCATGGTGAGGCTGACCAAATAGTTCCATTTTGGATGGGTAAAAAAATTTTTAATTTAGCAAGTGAACCCAAATATTCATATTTTACAAAATATGACGATCATATGATGGAATATGATGATAAACTTGTATTAGCTCTTAAATCATTTGTTGATAGTTTAAATTAAGCCACAATCTAAACAAATATAACTCAAATTTTTTTTTTAAGTTACATTATGAAAAATCTTTTCATATTTTTTATTATCTTGTTTTCTTTAAGTAATTTATCAAATGCCAAAGAAAATTTAGCATCTGTAGATAGCCTTTTTCATATAGATCAAATGAATTCGCACGATGAAAATTTTGCATTATATTTTAAAACCCGCGAAAAAGCTGTCTTGGCTCGAGGAGAAAATTCAAATTATATTAATGATTTTCCAAAAGATCTTTATATTTATAACTATAAAACAAAAGAGTCTTTGCCATTAATCTCTTATGAATGGTTTCCCAAAACTGCAAGATATTTTTTGCAAGAGTATGATTTCCCAGTTTTTCCAGATGATTTTGCATATTATCTTTTAAAAGATAATAAAACACTGGTGATGATTAGTGCTGTAAAAAGTTTAAAAGCTAATTTTAAATTTGATATTGTTGAAAAAAAGTTAGAGCTTTATCCTATAAATGGAAAATTTGATTTTATTATTTCTTCGATAGCTAAAAATTGTGGACATTATGAATTTAAAGAACACTACAAATGTAGTTTTTATAAACCTTTAATTTCCAGTACCTTAATTAATTAATTTGAGTAAATGCCTCAGCGAATTTTTCGGCCTCAAAAATTTGTAAATCATCTTCTTTTTCGCCCAATCCAAGTGCAATAATTGGTAGTTTATATTTTTTAGCAACAGCTAAAAGAATACCTCCTTTTGCTGTGCCATCTAATTTTGTCATAATAAGACCAGTTATTGGAATAATTTTATTAAATTCTTCAACTTGATTAATTACATTTTGGCCAGAAGTTGCATCCAAAACTAAAATAACATCATGTGGAGCATCAGGGTCAATTTTTTTAGTAACGTTTGCAATTTTTTTATATTCTTCCATCAAATTTTTTTTATTTTGTAGTCTTCCAGCTGTATCAATTAAAACTTGATTAAAATTATTGTTTAATGCTTCCTCAATAGCCTTGTAAGCGACTGATGCAGGATCAGAGCCTTGAGATGATTTTGTAATTTGAACATCAACTTTGTTTGCCCAATTTTCTAGTTGCTCTATAGCTGCTGCTCTAAAAGTATCTGATGCAGCTAGCATTACTTTGTTTCCATTACCCTTTAATATTTTGCTTATTTTTCCAATAGTAGTTGTCTTTCCAACACCATTGACACCTGAAATTAATGTTGCATTTAATTTTTCTTTTTTTTTGAAGAATTCAATATTTTCTAAAGGTTTCATTATTGAAATAATATAATTTTTTAAAATATTATTTATTTCTTCAGTTAAATCTTTATTGGGATCAAT